>JBBQKM010000094.1:0-9409 GCA_038326915.1 Sphingomonadales bacterium | reverse complement strand
GCACTGCAGGACGACGCCGACGATGTTCTTGCCGATATCATGGACATCGCCCTTGACCGTCGCCATGACGATCTTGCCCTTCGACGATGATCCGGCGCTTTTTTCGGCCTCGATATACGGCAGCAGGTGCGCCACCGCCTTTTTCATCACGCGTGCCGATTTGACCACCTGCGGCAGGAACATCTTGCCGCTGCCGAACAGGTCGCCGACGACGTTCATGCCGTCCATCAACGGCCCTTCGATGACATCGATCGGGCGGCCGCCGCTGTTGAGCGCGACCAGCCGCGCTTCCTCGGTGTCCTCGACCACGAAGGCGTCGAGGCCCTTGACCAGTGCATGCTCCAGCCGCTTGTCGACCGGCAGCAGCCGCCATTCGTCGGTGGCCTTTTCAACCGCCTTGCCATCGCCCTTGAACTTGTCGGCGATGGCGAGCAGCCGGTCGGTGGCGTCGTCGCGGCGGTTGAGGACGACATCCTCGCACGCCTCGCGCAGTTCTTCGGGGATGGCGTCATAGACATCCAATTGCCCGGCGTTGACGATGCCCATGTCCATGCCGGCGCGGATGGCGTGGAGCAGGAACACCGAATGCATGGCGCGGCGCACCGGTTCGTTGCCGCGGAACGAGAACGACAGGTTGGAGACGCCGCCCGAGATATGCGCATAGGGGCAGCGGCGCCGGATCTCGGCGGTCGCGGCGATGAAATCATTGCCGTAATTGTTATGCTCCTCGATGCCCGTCGCCACCGCGAAGATATTGGGATCGAAGATGATATCGGCGGGTTCGAAGCCGATGCCGACGAGCAGCCGATAGGCGCGTTCGCAGATTTCGACCTTGCGCTGCGCCGTGTCGGCCTGGCCTTTTTCATCGAACGCCATCACCACTGCGGCGGCGCCATAGCGCATGACCTTGCGGGCGTGATCGAGGAATGGGCCCTCGCCTTCCTTCAGGCTGATCGAATTGACGATGCCCTTGCCGGCGATACACTTCAGCCCGGCCTCGATGACCGACCATTTCGAGCTGTCGACCATCACCGGCACGCGCGCGATATCGTGTTCGGCGGCGATCAGCTTGAGGAACGTCACCATGGCGAATTCGCTGTCGAGCAGCCCTTCGTCCATGTTGACGTCGATGATCTGGGCGCCGTTTTCGACCTGGTTGCGCGCGACTTCGACCGCGGCGGCATAATCGCCGTTGAGGATCAGTTTCTTGAACGCCGCCGAGCCCGTGACATTGGTGCGCTCACCGATGTTGATGAACGACGCGACCTGGGCGGCATCGCGGCGTTCGCCCGGCGATGGTTCGGACGGCGGGGTGAGCGCGGCGAGGACTTCGTCATCGACAGGCAGCGCGGAGGAAATCGTCATGCGGCGAAACTGAAAGCTTCGAGGCCCGACAGGCGCAGCGCCGGATGGGCATCGGGCAGCGCCCGCGGCGGGTATTTCGCCACAGCGCGCGCCATCGCCGCGATATGCGCCGGCGTCGTGCCGCAGCAGCCGCCGACGATGTTGACGAGGCCCGTCGCCGCCCAGTCGCCGACAAGGCTGCCGGTGGTCACCGGTTCCTCGTCATATTGGCCGAGATCATTGGGCAGGCCGGCGTTGGGATAGACCTGGATCAGCGTGTCGGCGACCTTGGCGAGCGCCACGACATGCGGGCGCAATTCGGTAGCGCCGAACGAGCAGTTGAGCCCGACGGTGAGCGGTTTGACATGACGGATCGAGTGCCAGAACGCTTCGACGGTCTGGCCCGAAAGATTGCGGCCCGACAGGTCGGTGAGGGTCATCGACAGCATCACCGGCAGTTCGCGGCCCAGCGCCTCACCGGCCTCGGCGGCGGCAAAGGCCGCAGCCTTGGCGTTGAGGGTATCGAACACCGTTTCGATCAGGATGATGTCGACGCCGCCTTCGACAAGCGCATCGATCTGTTCGCGATAGACCGCTTTGACGCCATCGAAATCGACCTCGCGATAGCCGGGATCGGACACCCGCGGGCTGAGCGACAGCGTCTTGTTGGTCGGCCCCAGCGCGCCGGCGACAAAGCGCGGCCGGCCATCGGCGGCGGTCGCCGTGTCGGCACAATCGCGGATGATGCGCGCCGCGGCGCGGTTGATATCACCGATCAGATGCTCGGCGCCATAATCGGCCTGCGAAATGCGGTTGGCGTTGAAGGTGTTGGTGGCAAGAATATCGGCACCGGCGGCGATATAGGCATCGCACACGCCGGCGATATCGGCCGGCCGCGTCAGGTTGAGCAGGTCGTTGTTGCCCTTCTGGTCCATCGGCAGCGCCAGATCGCCCTTGTAGTCGGCCTCGGTCAGGCCAAGGCCCTGGATGGCGGTGCCATAGGGACCATCCTTGATCAGGATGCGGGTCGCGGCTTCGGTGCGGAAGCGTTTGGCAATGGTCATGCGGCAAGATCCAGGGGGGCGGCCGGGCGAACGCCGAGCATGTGGCAGATCGCATAGGCGAGTTCGGCGCGGTTGAGCGTGTAGAAATGGAAATGCCGGACGCCGCCGGCATAGAGCCGCCGGCATTGTTCGGCGGCGACGCTGGCGGCGACGAGCTGCCGCGCTGCCGGCTTGTCATCCAGCCCTTCGAACAGCCGCGCCATCCACGCCGGCACATCGGTGCCGCACGGCCCGGCCATGCGCTGCAGATTGGCGAAATTGGTCACCGGCAAAATGCCCGGCACGATTTCGGCGGTGATGCCGGCAGCAGCGGCGCGATCGCGGAAGCGGAAGAAGGTTTCGGGTTCGAAGAAGAATTGCGTGATGCCGCGCGTCGCGCCAGCGTCGAGCTTGGCCTTGAAGGCGTCGAGATCGGCAGCGGCATCGCGCGCTTCGGGGTGCACCTCGGGATAGGCGCTGACCGACACTTCGAAATCATGGACCCGGCGCAGGCCGGCAACCAGGTCGGCAGCGCTGGCATAGCCGTCGGGATGGGCGACGAACCGGGCATCCTTGGCCGGCGGATCGCCGCGCAGCGCGACGATGTGGCGGACACCGGCCTGCCAATAGGCATCGGCGATGGCGTCGATTTCAGCGCGGCTGGCGTTGACGCAGGTCAGGTGCGCGGCGGCCGGAATGCTGGTTTCACGAGCGATGCGCGCCACGGTGGCGTGGGTGCGCTCGCGCGTCGACCCGCCGGCGCCGTAGGTGACGGAGACGAAGCGTGGCGCCAGCGGCTTCAGCGTTTCGACCGATTCCCACAGCACGGCCTCCATGCTTTCCGTCTTGGGCGGGAAGAATTCGAAGCTGACGGCGATGTCGCCGGGCAGATCGGCATAAAGCGGCCCGTTGAGGGCGCGCGCCGCCTCGGTCGCATGGTCGAAACTTGCGGTCACGCCGCTTTCCTTTCCCGTTGCGTGGCGGCCGGGCGCTGGCCCAGCCACAGTGTCACGCCGAGCGCGCGATGGTTCTGCGCGTCGGCTGCCGGCAATTGTGCTGCCACCGCAGCCTCCAGCCCCGCCGCTGCCATCCAGCCGATGACCTGGGTGTCGGCGAAACCCAATCGGACATGGCGTTCCTGCGCGCGCAATTCCTCGCGGCCGTGCGGCATGAAATCGATGACCAGCAGTCGGCCACCGGGGCCAGCACGCGTGCCGCCTCGGCAATCACCGCCGCCGGATCATCGGCGAAATGCAGGACCTGGTGCAGCACGACGGTATCGGCGCTGCCATCGTCACGCGGCAGCGCATACATGTCGCCGCGTCGCACCTCGGCATTGGTCAGCCCCGACGCCTCGATACGGCCGCGCGCCAGCCGCAGCATTTCGGGCGAGCGATCGATGCCGAGCGCCGCGCGCGCCTGTGGCCCCAATAATTCGATCATCCGCCCGGTGCCGGTGCCGACATCGACAAGTTCACCCAGATCGCCTGATTCGTCGCGCGCCAGCACCGCGGCGATCGCGGCTTCTATGTCCGATTCGGCGATGTGGAGCGCGCGTTCGCGATCCCAATCGGCGGCATGGGCGGCAAACCACGCATCGGCCGCGGCGGCACGTTCAGCGCGGACGTCGGCGAGCCGCGCCTGGTCGGAAGCGCCGGCCGCGGGCGACAGCGCATCGATGCCGTGCAGCACCGGATCGCAGACCGCCGGCGCGCCAAGGCGGACGAACACCCAGGCGCCTTCCTTGACGCGGCGAACAAGGCCGGCATCGGCAAGGATGCGGATATGGCGCGACACGCGCGGCTGGCTTTGGCCGAGCACCGCCGCCAGTTCGCCCACCGACAATTCCATGCGGCGGACGAGCAGGAGGATGCGAACCCGGCTGGGATCGGCGAGCGCCCGATAGATGGAGATCAAGGCCTGCATGATCTGCAGGACATAAAGATATCTTTATATGTGTCAAGCAAGCCGAGCGCCGCAGCCCCCGGCTTGCCTGGAAACACCCGTCAGACGTGCTGGCCCTTGCTGCCCGTCAGGCCGCGGTTGATCGCCCAGATTGCCGCCTGGGTGCGGTTCATCAGGTGCAGCTTGCGCAGGATCGCCTTGTTGTGGACCTTCACCGTCGCTTCGGTGATGGCGAGCTTGCGGGCGATCAGCTTGTTCGAATCACCAACTGCGAGGCATTCGAGGATATCCACTTCGCGGTCCGACAGGTCGCCTGCCACATTGCCGGCATCCCAGACGCGGCCGTCGGAGGTTTCGTGCAGCGTCGCCAGTTGCGAGAAGGCTGGCGCGCAGACGAATTTTTCGCCGGCGAGGACGAGGCCGAGGGCACGCAACAGCGTGTCGGACGAAGTTTCCTTGTTCAGATAACCATCGACTCCGTGCTCGACTCCACGCGCGACACTTTCGAGATCGCACTTGTCCGACATCAGCGCGACTCGGGCGGCGGGAAAAAGCTCGCGGACCTGACGGCAGGTTTCCAGTTGGTCATCGACCGCCGGGCCGTCGATCAGCACCAACTGCGGCTCGGGCACGCGCCCCTCGGCGTTGACCATTGCAGCAACCGAGACGGCGCTCGCTTCGACGAAAAAATCCGCCTTTTCAAGTATATGACGCAGGCCATCGCGAACCAGATCGCTGCCCCCGACGATGACGACTTTGATTGCTTCCGGCATCGAACGCTCCAACGCTTACCATCCAAGATACAGAGATAAGGCGGCCCCCCGGACCGGCTGGCGCCGATGCCTGGTGCAATTTCCGCCCTCCCGACGATTGCCGATTTACCGGTCAGCGTTTTTTTGACCCGAATTATTAATAGAATGTTATCCATTCGTGGTGCCGCCTGCAATACCACCTAAGCGTTAGGCTTATCCACAGGAGGGATGCCATCGCCGCAACCGGGGTCGCGGCGATGGCAGTCCATTCACGCCACCACGCCAGCGTTGTTGCGGCGCAGCCGTGCCGCGCCACCGATCAGGCCGAAGCCCATGATAAGCATGGCCCAATTTGCCGGTTCCGGCACCGCGCCGGCGAAATCGTCGAATTCGAATGCCGCCTGGGTGCTGGTGAAACGCACGCTGGTCACCACCTCGCCGGGGGCGAGCATGAAATTGACACGACGGTTGGTAATAGCCGCGCCCTGGTCGCCATTGGCCGGCGGCAGGTCCGATCCGAGAATCGTTGCGAACACGGTATTACCGTTGAGCAGCTCGAGCGTATTGTAGCCGTCGATCGAGCCCCAGTAGAAGCTGAAGCTCTTCAGCGGATTCGCCAGGCCCGTCAGGTCGAGCGTCGCGGTGCCGCCACCGGCGCCAGCCATCGGGACGACGGCATATTGCGTCGTATCGAGAGCCGGTGCGGCATATTGGCCGCCGACCGAGCCGGTGGCGAGCGTGTAGGAGCCCGTCAGCTGCGGCGTCGCGCTTTCGAAATCGAACAGGATGGTCTGCAGCGCCGTCGGCCCCGGATCGGGGGCGCCGGCGACCGACGTCACGGTAACAGCCCCGGCCGACGTGGCCAGCGCCGCTGCGGCAAGCAGGGAAAGCATGGTTTTCATGGTGGTCTCCTCGACATGGAGCACGCCGCTCCACACCAGAAAACAAGCAAACCGCGTGCCAGCCAGGTTGGAAATTAAGAGACACGAATCTGCAATTATTAACGAGTTTTCTACCACTTTCGTTATCGATGCTGCGCTGCAACAACAGGGGCAAAAGTGTAAAAATTCTTTACACTTGCGAATTCGGCGCGGCGCTCGCCACGCCAGCCACCGCCGGCTGGCAGCAGTAGCGGCGGAATCCCGTTGTATGGCAAGACGTTCCCCGGCAAGAAGGCGGCATGTCGTTTTCGTTGCTCGGTCGCGTCACCCTGTTGGTCTTGGCTTTGGGCGCCAGCGGCTGCGCCACGCCGCGCGCCGGCGGGCTGGAGGTTGCCGAGGCCGATCGCTGGGAAACCACCAATCGCAAGATCTACAAGTTCAACAAGGGCGTCGACAAATACGCGCTGAAACCCGCCGCCAAGGTCTATCGCACCGCCATCCCGACCGCCGGCCGCCACGCCGTGAGCAACGTCTACAACACCTACAACGAGCCGCTGAATTTCCTCAACGACCTGCTGCAGGGCAAGATCAGCAAGGCGTTCCGTTCCGTCGATCGCTTCCTGATCAACGCCACCATCGGTGTCGGCGGGCTGGCCGACAACGCCACCGATCTCGGCCGGCCGGAGGAGCCCGAGGACTGGGGCCAGACCTTTGCGCAATGGGGCATCAAGTCGGGCCCCTATGTGATGCTGCCGCTGTTCGGGCCATCGACCCTGCGTGACAGTTTCGGCCTCGGCTTCGATTTCGTTATCCATCCATCGGATTTCGTCCGCAACGCCACCGCCAGCCCCAGCCTGTTCTGGCGCGCCGGGCAGGTGTCGCTGCGCATCGTCAACCTGCGCGCGCGCATCGAGGACCAGGGCGGCGACGCACTGCTCGCCGGCTCCCTCGATGAATATACGCTCGTCAAATCGGCCTATCTGCAGAACCGCAAGAACGTGATCTGGGACGGCAATCCGCCCTATGATGCTTCGGAGGACGGCAGCGAGGAACCGCCGGCGGCACCAGCCGCGGAAAACCCGGTCAGCGCAGCGCCACCGCCGCAATAACCGGCAGCAGCGGCGCCAGCCCGCCAAACGCCGGCTCGATTTCCTGGGTGACCGGCCCGAGCGTGAAGCCGGCGGCGCGCACCAGTGCCGCGCTGTCACGATCGAGATGGCAGCCGACGCCGACAACCCGCTGGATCGGCGTCAGCCGGCGTTGCCAGCGCTGGCGGCCGCTGTCGTCGCTCAGCACATGTTCGAAAAACAGGAATTGCCCGCCGGGTTTGAGCACGCGGCGGATTTCGGCAAGCACCTGCGGCACGTTCTGGACGCTGCACAGGGTCAGGCAGGTGACCACCGTGTCGAAACTGGCGTCGGCGAACGGCAGCCCCTCGCCGGCACCGGGCACCGAGACGATCGGCACCGGGCTGGCGGCGAGGCGATCGGCAGCGCGGCGGTTCATGCCTTCCGAAGGCTCGACGACCGTCAGTCGGGTCACCCGGGCGGGATCGTAGAACGGCAGGGTCGCGCCGGTGCCAAAGCCGATTTCCAGCACGTCGCCGCGCGCCTGGCCGACCAGCGCGGCGCGCCGCGCCTCGATGCGCGGGTGGCCGAGCGCCCGGTCAAGCAGCCACGGAAAGATGCGTTCACTGTAAAGCCCCATGGCGCCAGCCTGCACCCGGCTTCCCCCGGCGGCAAGCCTGCGCTATCGCACAGGGCATGCGCGCCCTGCCCCTTATCCTGCTGTTTGCCCTCGCCGCCTGTGGCAGCGACCCCGACAAGCGGACGACGCCGCAGGAAGGCAAGGTCACCGCCAAGGCTGTTGCCGATGTCGATGCCGCGATGGCCGATGCCCGCAAGGCGCCGCCGGTGGCGATCGCCGCCCAGCCTGCTGCTGTTCAGCCGGCTCCCGCCCAGCCGGCCCCCGTTAGACCGTAGCGCGAACGCGCTGTCGGCGCATCGCAGCGCCGGAAAGCCCAAAGCCGGCAATCAGCATCGCCCAGCTTGCCGGCTCAGGCACACTCGCCAGCGTGAACTCGCCGTTGGCAGCCCGCACCAACGCGCCACCGTCACCTGAAATCAGGCCATATTCCGGCGCAAGCGCGATGGTTTGCAATTTGGCTGTATTGAAGAAATTGGCCTGGCCGTCGGTCTGGCCGGATAAAAAACCGACGACAAAATAGTCCTCGCCGGTGGCGATATCAAAGCTGATCGTGCGAAGATCGCTGAAGCTGCCGCCATCCGAACAGCGCGTATCCATGCCAAAACACGCTGCTGCCGCCGCAAACGGCGCTCCCAACGTGTTTTCAAATGGTACCAGCCCGAAACTGTTGTGCCCCGCAGAACTGTCGAAATACAGAAAAGGCCCCGACACATCGGTGCCTATGGACGTCCCAAACGCGGTGCCCCTGTACGCGAGCAGATAGAACGTCAGGTTCTGCGGCGGCGCGACCGAAGGCGGCAGATAGTGCGCCGCGGGACCAGGAAAGAACGTACCGTCGACGCCGAATGTGTAGCTGATATGGGCAATGCTGCCCGGCGCGCCGGTCACTGTCTGGTTGATGGCAAAGAAGCTGAGCGCGCTGCCGTAGACAAGGCCCCTGCTCGCATCGGAGACGATCTCGACACGGTTCAACCAGGCATCGCTCTGGGCCCGAATGGCATTTCGGGCACCGGCTCCCTGATCCGCACCAGCGGCAACGACATTGCTGTCGAGACCGATATTGAACGTCTGGGCTGGCGCGGTCGGGCCACCATAGTCGGCGTCGACATAGTTGAAGGCATAACTTCCCAGCACCGGCGGCGCTGCGGCCATCGCCTGCGTCGCAAGTGGCGCGGACGCCGCGACAAGCACCGCTGCCAGCAATATTCCCCGCATCGTCCTGCCCCCCAGGATTAAGATCGCGTCAACACTCTCCCTGCCAGACATTCATGTCAATACGACAGCGTAACAAGAAAGGGCCGCCGGTGAACCGGCGACCCCCTTTTGTAACGCAGCAGGCTTATGGACTGTTTTAGAAGTCCATGCCGCCCATGCCGCCCATGCCGCCGCCGGGCATGCCGCCGCCGCCCTTGTCGTCGGCCGGCAGTTCGGTGATCGCGGCTTCCGTCGTGATCAGCAGCGATGCGACCGAAGCGGCATCCTGCAGCGCGGTGCGGACGACCTTGGTCGGATCGATGACGCCGGCGAGAACCAGGTTCTCGTAGACATCGGTCTGGGCGTTGAAGCCGATCTTGTCGTCATTGCCATCGAGCAGCTTGCCCGAGACAACAGCGCCGTCATGGCCGGCGTTCGACGCGATCTGGCGCACCGGGGCAAACAGCGCCTTGCGGACGATGTCGACACCACGGGTCTGGTCGTCGTTGGCACCCTTGAGGCCTTCGAGCGCCTTGGTTGCGTACAGCAATGCCGTACCACCGCCCGGGACGATGCCTTCTTC
>JBBQKM010000093.1:0-9461 GCA_038326915.1 Sphingomonadales bacterium | reverse complement strand
GCTTGACCAGCAGATTGTCGCGATAGATGTCCTTCAGATAGCTCATGTGCCATTTCGCCGGCACATTGGTGGCATCGCTGTTCCAGTACAGCAGGTCGAACGGGAAATAATCCTTTCCCATCATGTAATTGTTGACGACATAGTTCCAGATCAGGTCGTTCGAGCGCAGCATGTTGAATGTCATCGCCATGTTGCGGCCATCGAGCCAGGGGTGCTCGGCGGTCAGGCGTTCGACAGCCTCGATCCCGGCGTCGTCGATGAATACCGACAGTTCGCCGCACTCGCTCATGTCGACCTGGGCGGTGAAGAAGGTCGCGGACGTGACCTTGCCAGCCTCACCCCGCGCCGCCAGCACGGCGAGGGCCGCCGCCAGCGTGGTACCGGCGACGCAATAGCCGATCGTATGGGCGCTTTCCGTCCCACAGATCTCGCGGACGATGTCGAGCGCGGTCAACATCCCCTCCCCGACATAGGTGTCGAGCGTGGCGTCGGCGAGCGTCGCATCGGCGCTTTTCCAGCTGGTGACGAACACCGTCAGCCCTTGTTCGACTGCCCAGCGGATGAAGCTTTTTTCCGCGGTCAGATCGAGAATGTAGAATTTGTTGATCCACGGCGGGAAGATCAGCAGCGGAACCTCGAACACCGTTTCGGTCGTCGGGCTGTACTGGATCAGCTGGAACAGCCGGTTTTCGAACACCACCTTGCCTGGCGTGATGGCGACGTTGCGACCGACCTCAAAAGCATTCTCGTCGGTCATCTTCATGCGACCGGCCTTGAGATCCTCCAACAGATGCTCGAGGCCCTTGAGCAGGTTGCTACCGCCGGTTTCAGCGGTCTTCTTCAACACTTCGGGATTGGTCAGCGCAAAATTCGATGGCGACATGGCATCGACGAACTGTTTGACGAGAAACTGCGCCTTGGCCTTTTCGTGGCTGTCGAGCCCTTCGATGCCGTGCGTCGCCTCCATCACATAGCTCGATGTCAGCAGGTACGACTGGCGCAGGAAATCGAACGCCGGCGCTTCCTGCCAGGCCTCGCCGGCAAAACGCTTGTCCTTGACCGCGGCGACCGGGCTGGCGTTGCCGCCCGGCGACAGGAAAGACTGCCACAGCGCCATGGCGTCGGTCATGTATCGCGTCTGCAGGTCGAACAACCGCTGCGGATCAGTCAGCGCCGCAGCAGCCGCGCGCTGCCAGGTGGCTATGACGCCGAGCGGATCGGCGGCCGGCAGCCCCGGCTCCTTCGACCAGAATTCGAGCATCAGTTGCTGGCCGCGCCCGGCGAGTTCCGTCCACTTCTGGAAGGCCTCGATCGGCTGCACTTCGGCTGGCGCATCGGCCATCTGACAATTCCCCAGGGCTGCTTGGTCGTTGCCCGGCACTTTGAACCCTGCGCCGGCTATCGCCAAGCCCTATGCCGATCGCAGACAGGCCACAGCCACAAAAACCCGGTGGTCGGTGCAAATGCCCCCTTTCGATAGGGCGATGACCGCATTATGAGGATGATACGCTGGCGTTACGGGCCGGCGCCAATGGGGAGAATCACCATGATCAAACCAATGCTTGTCCTGGCCGCCGGCCTGTTTGCTGCGCCGGTCCTCGCCCAAGAAGCGGCGCCTGCGGCACCGGCGCTGCCGACCTGCAGTGCCAAGGTCACCGATGGCTGCGTCCAGTCCGCCGCCGCTGAAAAGCGCGCCATGTCGGGCGAACAGGCCGACAAGCGTGATGCCGCGCACGGCGGTGCCTGGACGCCCGATGGCAGCGGCAAGACGGCAAAGGCCAAGGCCGGCACGCCGGCACCCAACTGAGGTAACTGTATCTGTAACAGCTAGGTGGTATCCGCGGTTTCGTCCGGGAATAGGCTGGCCTATGCAAGGCCGGCAGCGGCGTTTCGTGCCGGGCATCGAATGGGGAGTTTCAACATGATCAAGCCGGTTTTTATTCTCGCCGCCACAATGCTGGCATCGCCCGCCCTCGCACAGACCGCCGCGCCCGCCGCCGCTCTGCCGATGTGCAGCGCCAAGGTCACCGACGCCTGCCAGCAGACCAGTGCGCAGGAAGCCCGCGCCATGAGCGGTGACCAGGCTGATCGCCGCGATGCCCGCAACGCCGGCAACTGGACGCCGAATGGCGCCGCCGGCGCTGGCGCCACGGGCGGCCGCATCGGCATGCTCCGCGGCAAACTCGCCGCCGCCGACACCGATCATGACGGCGTGCTGACCAGTGCCGAATGGACCGCCGCCGGCTGGCAGGCCGAAACCTTCACCGCGCTTGATCTCGACGGCGACGGCAGTTTCACCAAGGCCGAATATCGCGCCGTTCGCGACGAAGTGAAGGCGGGTGTCACCGATGCCCGCGCCAAACTCGCTGCCGCCGACAGCAACGGCGACGGCGCGTGGAGCAAGGAAGAATGGGCCGCTGCCGGCTTCGATGCCGAAAATTTTGCGGCGCTCGACACCAACAAGAACGGTTCGATTTCGAAGGCCGAGATGCGCGCCAGCAAGGCGAAGGCGCTGAAGGTCTATGATCAGGCGATGGCAACGAAGCCATAGCCAAGGGCAGCCGTTTCGGTCCAGATGGCGGGCGGGGGCGGTGTCCCCCGCCCGCTTTGTTTTGTGTTATGGCAATGGCGCGACCATGCGCCTTAGCCGATTGCCGAGAGCCCCGACGATGTCTGAAGAATTCTACCGCATCAAACGCCTGCCACCCTATGTCATCGCCGAAGTCAACGGCATGCGGGCAGCGGCGCGGGCGCGCGGCGACGATATCATCGATCTCGGCATGGGCAATCCCGACCTGCCGCCGCCACCGCACGTCATCGCCAAGCTGTGCGAGGTCGCTGCCAAGCCCGACGCCCACGGCTATTCAGCGTCGAAGGGCATTCCCGGGCTGCGTCGCGCCCAGGCCGGCTATTATGGCCGCCGCTTCGGCGTCGATGTCGATCCGGAAACCGAAGTCGTGGTCACCCTGGGGTCAAAGGAAGGCCTCGCCAATCTTGCGCAGGCGATCACCGCGCCCGGCGATGTCGTGCTGGCACCGAACCCCAGCTACCCCATTCACACCTTCGGCTTCATCATCGCCGGCGCGACGATCCGCAGCGTGCCGACCACCCCCGATGAACGCTATTTCGAGGCATTGGAGCGCGCCATGCGCTTCACCGTGCCCAAGCCGTCGGTGCTGGTCATGGGCTATCCATCGAACCCGACCGCCGAAACCGTCGACCTCGCCTTTTACGAACGCGTCGTGGCGTTCGCCAAAAAGCACCAGCTCTGGGTGCTGTCCGATCTCGCTTATTCCGAAATCTATTTCGACGGCCAGCCGACGCCGTCGATCCTGCAGGTGCCAGGCGCCAAGGACGTGGCGATCGAGTTCACGTCGATGTCGAAAACCTATTCGATGGCCGGCTGGCGCATCGGCTTTGCGGTCGGCAACAAGACGCTGATCGGCGCGCTGACCCGGGTCAAATCCTATCTCGACTATGGCGCCTTCACGCCGATCCAGGCGGCCGCGGTGGCCGCGATCAACGGCCCGCAGGATGTCGTCGAGAACAATCGCGCGCTGTATCACCGTCGCCGCGACGTTCTGGTTGAAAGCTTCGGCCGCGCCGGCTGGGACATTCCGGCACCGCGCGCCAGCATGTTCTGCTGGGCCCCGCTGCCGCCGGCGCTGGCGCATCTCGGTAGCCTTGAATTCTCCAAGCAACTGCTCACCCACGCCGGTGTCGCGGTCGCACCGGGCGTCGGTTATGGCGAGGATGGCGAAGGTTTCGTCCGCATTGCCATGGTCGAAAACGAGCAGCGCCTGCGCCAGGCGGCGCGCAACGTGCGCAAATATCTGCAGTCGATGGGGGTCAACACCCCGGCACGGACCGCAGGCTGAAAATTCTCGTCATCGGTGCCGGGCTCGGCGGGCTGGTCGCGGCGATCGCGCTGCGCCAGCGCGGCTTTGCCATCGAAGTCCATGAAGCGGCCACGACGCTCGGCGAGGTCGGCGCCGGGCTGACTTTGGGCCGCGGCGCACAGTCGGTGTTCCGCGCGCTCGGGCTGCAGCCGGCGGTGGCGGCGCTGGCCTGCCCCGCCGGCGCACTGCCCTTCGTCCATTACCGCACCGCGCGGTTGCTGATGGGCGGCTTCGACACCGGCGACGGCACGCCCGACGACGGCACCGCCGACATCGTCCGCCACACCTATCGCGCCGATCTGCAGGGGGTGCTGCTCGCAGCGCTCGCCGGGCTTGGCGTGACCGTCGCCACCGGCCATGCCCTCGCCGGCATCGACGACGGCCCCGACGCCGTGACGGCGCATTTCGCCGACGGCAGCAGCGCTGCCGGCGACGCGCTCGTCGGTGCCGATGGCGTGCGCTCGGCAGTGCGCGAGCATTTGTGGCCGCGCGATGCACCGCGCTTCACCGACCATGTCGCCTATCGCTTCCTGGTGCCCGCCGCTGAGGCCGCGCCGTTCATGGGGCTCGGCCGCAGCGTCATCTTCATGGGGCCGCGCCGCACCTTCAACCGCTATACGATGTGCGGCGGCGCGATGGTGAATTGCGCAGGCATCGTCGAAACCGACGCCTGGACCGGCGAGGGCTGGTCGATTCCGGCGACACGCGACGAGTTGCTCGCGGCCTTCGACGGCTGACATCCCGATGTCACCGGGCTGATCGGCAGCGCCGCCGCCAGCATCAAATGGGGCCTTTACGACCGCGCCGTGCTGCCGCGCTGGTCGCGCGGCCGCGTCACCCTACTCGGTGATGCGGCGCACGCGATGCTGCCGTTCCTCGGCATGGGCGCCGCGATGGCAATCGAAGACGGCTGGGTGCTCGCCGAGGCCTTTGCCCGCGAAGCAACGGTCACCGGCGCCTTCGATCGCTACGAGGCGGCGCGCGGCCCGCGCACGGCGCTGCTCCACACCAAGTCGATCATCCAAGGCAAGGTCACCCAATCGCTCGAACCCGACAGTTTCGATGGCGCCACCGCGCCGGTCGGCGACCCGGCGATCATGGCGTTCGATCCGGTCGCCACCGGGGTTTAGGCCTCGTAAACCGTCCGTCCCCCGGTCACCGTCTGCACGATCCTGATGTCCTTGATCTTGTCGTGCGCCACCGCCAGCGGATCGTCCGATAGCATTACGAAATCGGCGAGCTTGCCGGCAGTGATCGACCCCTTGATCGCTTCCTCACGCGAGGCATAGGCGCCGTTCAACGTGCTGATGCGCAGGGCTTCCGCCGGCGTTACCCGCTGGTTGGCCCCCCAGGTCTGCCCGTCCCAGCCGGTGCGCGTCACCATCCCCTGCATCGCCATCATCGGCGCGAACGGGCCGGGGTAGAAGTCCGAACCGGCGCACACCGGGATACCCGCATCGAGGAAGCTGCGGAACGCCATCGCGTTCTTCATCAGATCCTCGCCATAGAATTTGAACTTGTCGCTGTTGTAATAGGCATAGCTGGTAAAGGGCGCCGGGATTGCGCCGACTGCCTTGATCCGCCGCACCAGATCGGCGTTGACCAGCGTGCAATGGGTGATCTTGAAACGCGGATCGGCGACCGGATGCAGTTTCTGCGCCCGCTCGAACGCCGACAGCGCCATGCCGATCGCCACATCGCCATTGGCATGGATATTCGCCTGAATGCCCGCGCGGTGCACCCTTTCCACCCACGCGTCGAGCGTCTGCTGGCTTTCGGTGACATTGCCGTAATAGGGCGGCATCCGGCCGGGGAACGGCACGCTCATCGCCAGCGTCCGCTCCGAAAACGAGCCATCGGCGGTATGTTCGAATGTGGCGCCAAAGCGCAGCCAATCGTCGCCGAAGCCGGTCTTGATGCCGTTGGCGATCATCGCCTCGAGCACCGCGCCGGTGGCTTCATAGCTGACCCGATGGAGCAGCTCGCCGCGGGCGCGGATGTCCTGCAGGGCTGCCAGGTCGCCGCCCTGGTGATGCACGCTGGTCAGGCCATAACGCGTATAGGCCTTCGACATGTGCGCGGCGCCGGCCCGGCCGCGCGCTTCCCGCTCGGCGGCGCTGAACTGCGGGCGGATGCCGACTTTATCGAACACATCCATGGCGTTGTCGGTGACCCGGCCATTCAGTTTGCCGTCCGGTCCACGGTCGAACGTACCGCCCGGCGGATTGGGAGTCGCCGCTGTGACCCCTGCCAGCGCCAGCGCCTTTGCGTTGTAATAGGCTGAATGGCCACCGCGGTGCAGCACCATCACCGGGTGCACGGTCGAAACCCTGTCGAGATCGGCGACGCTCAGCACGCGCTTGTCGGTGATCTTGGTATCGTCGAAGAAAAAGCCTTCAACCCATTGCCCCGGCGGGGTTTTCGCGGCGCAGGCGCGCAGCTTGTCGATGATCGACTGGATGGTGAAGAATTCGACGTCATAGGGATTGCCGACGATGACCTCGTACAGCAGCGTCTCGCCGACGGCGTGATTGTGGCAATCGATGAAGCCCGGCACGACCGTCATGCCGCGGGCATCGATGATCTGCGTTGCCTTGCCGGCTAGCGCCTTTGCCGCGGCATCGTCGCCGACGCGCAGGAATCGGCCATCCTTGACCGCAAAGGCCGAAGCCTGCGGCCGCCCATCGTCGACGGTGTGGACCCGAGCGTTGTGGACGATGAGATCGGCCTCCCCCGGTTCGCTGGCCAGCACCGGCCAGGCGAGCCCCGCCAACCCGGCCCCGATGAACCCCCGGCGATTGGTTGCGATGTTCATGGCGCTGCCCCCCGTCCTGCCCGGCCTGCATCTTCACGACATATCGCGCGGCTGTCCATGGCTGCCGATTTTGCGGGCCACGGCCTTGCGCTTTGGCGGCGACCCCGCAAAGACGGAGCCGAAATCCGCCTGGAGCCCGCAATGTCCCCTCCCCTTCGTATCGGCCTCGCCGGCCTCGGCAATGTCGGCGGCGGCGTCGTCAAGCTGCTGGCCGAAAATGCCGAGCTGATCGCGCGCCGCGCCGGCCGGCCGATCGTCGTCACCGCCGTATCGGCGCGCGACCGCAACCGCGATCGCGGCGTCGACCTGTCGGATTTCGCCTGGGTCGATGATGCCACTGAGCTCAGCCAGCGCGACGATGTCGATGTCGTTGTCGAACTGATCGGCGGCTCGGACGGGCCGGCGCTGACCCTTGCGCGGCGGACAATCGACGCCGGCAAGGCGCTGGTGACGGCCAACAAGGCGATGCTGGCCCACCATGGCCTCGATCTCGCTGCGGTCGCCGAAACGCGCGGCGTGGCGCTGAAGTACGAGGCTGCGGTCGCTGGCGGCATCCCGGTGATCAAGGGGCTGAGCGAGGGCATGGCGGCGAACCGTATCGCCCGCGTCTATGGCCTGCTCAACGGCACTTGCAACTACATCCTGTCGCGCATGGAGGCCGAACGGCTCGATTTCGGCGTTGTCCTCGCCGCGGCGCAGGCGGCCGGCTATGCCGAAGCCGACCCCAGTTTCGACATCGACGGAATCGACACCGCTCATAAATTGTCGATCCTCGCCGCGCTGGCGTTCGGGGCGCGCATCGATTTTGCCGGCGTGGCCACCGAAGGCATCCGCGCTGTGGAGCTTGCCGATATCGACCAGGCGCGGGCGCTGGGGTTCCGGATCAAGCTCATCGGCCTCGCCGAGCACGAGGATGGCAGCCTGTTCCAGCGTGTGCACCCGGCGCTGGTGCCGCTCGACCACCCGCTCGCCGCCGCGTCCGGCGCGCTCAACGCCGTCGCTGCCGAGGGCGATTTCGTCGGGCGGCTGTTTTTCCAGGGACGCGGCGCCGGCGAAGGCCCGACCGCTAGCGCCGTCGTTGCCGATCTTATCGACATTGCCCGCGGCAGCATCGGTCATGCGTTCGGCATGCCGGTCGCCAGCCTGGTGGCATTGCCCAAGGCCGATGCCGCCAGCCGGCGCGGCCGCTATTATCTGCGGCTGACGGTCGCCGATCGCCCCGGCGTGCTCGCCGAACTGACAGCGGCGCTGCGCGATCATGGCGTTTCCATCGAAAGCCTGATCCAGCGCGGCCACGCGGCGAGCGGCGATGCCATGGTAGTGATGGTCACCCATGTCGCCAGCGAGGCCGAAGTGCTTGCCAGCCTCGCCCAGATGGCGCGCAGCGATGCCGTCACCGGGCCGCCTGTGATGATGCACATATTGGATTTCTGACCTTTCACAGGGACGGCAAACCGCCTAGACCCCGGCCACATCGCGTTTCCGGAGCCTCCATGACCGCCACCCCCCGCAGTTCGACGCTCGACCGAGTCCTGGTGCTCGAGATGGTGCGTGTCACCGAAAACGCCGCCATTGCCTGTTCGAAACTGATCGGCCGCGGCGATGAAAAAGCCGCCGACGCGGCCGCGGTCGAGGCGATGCGCGACGCGCTCAACGAACTGGATTTCGACGGCACCGTGGTTATCGGCGAAGGCGAACGCGACGAGGCGCCGATGCTGTTCATCGGTGAAAAGGTCGGCCGCGCACATCAGGAGACAGGGGTAGGCGCTGGGCCAAAGATCGACATCGCGCTCGATCCGCTCGAGGGCACGACGATCACTGCCAAGGCTGGACCCAACGCGCTGGCCGTGCTGGCGATTTCAGAAGAAGGCGGGCTGCTCAATGCCCCCGACACCTATATGGACAAGATCGCCGTCGGCCCCGGCTATCCCGCCGGCGTTATCGACCTGCGCAAGTCGCCGAGCGAAAATGTCCATGCTGTTGCCGCCGCCAAGGGGGTCGCGCCGCATGAACTGATGGTCTGCGTGCTCGACCGGCCGCGCCACGAAACGCTGATCGCCGAACTGCGTCGCCTCGGCTGCGGCATCATGCTGATCCCCGACGGCGATGTTGCGGGCGTCATCGCCACGACCAACCCCGATACCGGTATCGACCTGTACATCGGCAGCGGTGGCGCGCCCGAAGGTGTGCTGGCAGCCGCGGCGCTGCGCTGCGTCGGCGGCCAGATGCAGGGCCGACTGGTGTTTCGTACCGAAGATGAAAAAAGCCGCGCAAGGCGCTGGGGTATAAAGGATCTCGATCGGATCTATGGCCTTGAAGACCTCGCGTCGGGCGATGTCATCTTCGCTGCCACCGGCGTCACCGATGGCTCGCTGCTCAAGGGCGTCAAGCGCCGCCGCGACGGCGTCATCACCACGCAATCGGTGGTGATGCGCGCCTCCTCGGGCACCATCCGCTGGGTCGATGGCGAACACCGCGCCCATCGCCACGCCTGAGGCGATGCAGACCGTCTTTGGCGTCACCGCATCGCTGCTCGGCCAGCCGTGGCGCTGGCGCGGCAATGTGCTGCCTGGCGGCGACATGGACGGTCGCGGCGCCGATGAACTGCTGCATCACCTCTTCCGTGCCCGCGGTGCAAATCCGGATGATTTCGCCCGGTTGAAGGTTCCGACCTTGCGCGAATGGCTGCCCGATCCGGCAATTTTCCAGGATATGGAGCGCGCCGCCGCCCGCATCGCAGCCGCCAT
>JBBQKM010000092.1:0-9474 GCA_038326915.1 Sphingomonadales bacterium | reverse complement strand
TGCCATCACCGGCGGCTTCGAGGTGGCGCTCGCCTGTGACGTGCTGATCGCCAGCGAGCGTGCCCGCTTTGCCGACACCCATGCCCGCGTCGGGATCATGCCGGGCTGGGGGCTGTCGCAGAAACTGTCGCGGCTGATCGGGCCGTATCGCGCCCGCGAACTGTCGCTGACCGGCAATTTCCTCGATGCCGCCACGGCCGAACGCTGGGGCCTTGTCAACCGCGTGGTACCGCCGCACGAGCTGTTGCCCACCGCGCAACGCCTGGCCGCCGACATGGCGACCATCGATCCAGCGTTCAGCGCCGCCTACAAGAAACTGATCGGCGACGGTTATGCCACGACCTTTGCCGACGGCATGGCAATCGAAGCCAGCCGCGGCAAGGCCGCCAACGCCGCCGTATCGGCAACCGCCGTCGAACACGCCCGCGCCGCCGTCCAGGCCCGCGGCCGCAGCCAGTAAGGACCCCGCCATGGCCACCGCCTTTGCCGATCCCGTCATGCCGTTTCCCGGCTTCGACCGGGCCAACGACGACAATATCCTCGTCAATCCCGAGGCCACCGCCGATGAAAGCGTCCACGCCGTCTACACGCGGCTGCGCGACGAAGACCCGGTGCATTGGTGCGAACCTTCGGGGTATCGCCCGTTCTGGGCGGTGACCCGCCACGCCGACATCACGACGGTCAGCAAGGCCAACAGCCGCTTCATCAACAGCCAGCGCACCTATCTCGCCCCCGCCGAGGCCGAAAAATGGACGCTCGATACCGTTGGCGACACGCACCTGTTCCGCAGCCTCGTCGATCTCGACGATCCGCTGCACATGAAATTGCGCCGGCTGACGCATGACTGGTTCCTGCCGGCGAACCTGCGCAAGCTCGAACCGATGATCAGCGCCGTGGCCAAGGACCATGTCGATCGCATGGCGGCGCTGGGCGGCGCCTGCGACTTCGTCAACGAGGTGGCGCTGTTCTACCCGCTGCGCGTCATCATGCGCATCCTCGGCGTGCCCGAATCGGATGAACCGATGATGCTGCGGATGACGCAGGAAATGTTCGGTGCGCAGGACCCCGACGTGATCGCCCGGTCGAAGCTCATCACCGAAGGCATCGGCTACCAGGCCGGCAGCGGCAATCCGCAGGTCGACCTTTTCAAACTGGCGCAGGAATATTTCGCCTATTTCGGCGCCATCACCGCCGATCGCCGCGCTAATCCACGCGACGATCTGTCGACGATCATCGCCAACGGCATGGTCGATGGCGCGCCCATCGGCGACCGCGAGGCGATGAGCTATTATGTCATCACGGCGACCGCCGGCCATGACACCACCAGCTCGACCGCCGCCGGCGGCTTCGAACAGCTGATCCGCAACCCCGACCAGCTGGCCAAGCTGCAGGCCGACCCATCGCTGCTGCCATCGGCGGTCGAGGAAATGATCCGCTGGGTTACCCCGGTGAAGCATTTCATGCGCACCGCGACCGAAGATTGCGAGCTCGGCGGCAAGGCGATCAAGGCCGGCGACGGGCTGTGCCTGTTCTATTGGTCGGGCAATCGCGACGAACGGGTGTTCGTCGACCCGTTCCAGTTCAAGGTCGATCGCAGCCCCAACCCGCAGACGGCGTTCGGCAATGGCGTCCATATGTGCCTTGGCCTGCACCTGGCGCGCCTCGAAATCCGGCTGCTGCTGGCCGAACTGCTGCCGCGGATCGCGTCGGTCGAACTTGCCGGCGAGCCGAAGAATTCGATCGCCAACTTCGTTTCGGGGCGCAAGACGCTGCCGATCCGGTACAAGATGCGATGAGGCACGACCCGCGCCGGCTCGCGCTGGCCAACTACCCCTGGGTAGCGGAAATGCAGACCCGCTTTGCCGACATGGACGTCAACCGCCACCTCAACAACGTCGCCATCACGCGCTTTTTCGAGGAAGCCCGGATTCGTTTCAACCAGGGTCTCGTCACCGACGGGCGGATGGCGGTGCGGCCGCGCTATCTCGTCGCGCATGTGGCAATCGATTACCTCGACGAAGGGTCGTATCCGGCGCCGGTGACTTTGGGCTATGCCGTCGGCCCTATCGGCACCAGCAGTGTGCGCAGCCTGAAGGCGATGTTCCAGAATGGCAATTGCATCGCGCTATGCGATTCGGTGCTGGTGCATCGCGGTCCCGATGGCCCGGCACCGCTGCCCGCCGAATTGCGCACCCGGCTTGAGGCTTTCCCGCTGAAGGGGTAAAGCGCCGGACCCTTTGGAGAGATCACGATGACCGACCTGCCCACCACCCTGACCCTCAGCCTCGATTCCGGCGGCGATGTCGTCATCAAGCTGCGTCCCGATCTCGCCCCCGGCCATGTCGAACGCATCGCCGGCCTCGCCAATTCCGGCTTTTACGATGGCGTCGTCTTCCACCGCGTCATCCCCGGCTTCATGGCGCAGGGCGGCGACCCCACCGGCACCGGCATGGGCGGATCGAAGCAGGCTGATCTCAAGGCCGAATTCTCGGCCGAAAAGCACGTTCGCGGCGTCTGTTCGATGGCGCGTTCGTCGAACCCCAACAGCGCCAACAGCCAGTTCTTCATCTGCTTTGCCGACGCCGGCTTCCTCGATCGCCAGTATACGGTGTGGGGCGAAGTGACGTCGGGCATGGAATTCGTCGACGCGCTGCCCAAGGGTGAGCCGCCGCGCACGCCGGGCAAGATCCTGAAGGCCGTCGCCGCCTGATCACGCCGCTTTCGGCCGGCGCCATCGCCACCCTGCACCACGCCCAAGCGCGGTTGCAGGCCGGTGATGGCGCCGGCGCCGAACAGGCGCTCGCCGCGCTGCCGCCCGCCGATCATCAGCATCCCGACGCGCTGGTGATCAGCGCCTTTGTTGCGCAATCCCTTGGCCGCCCGGGCGAAGCGCGCAGCCGCTTCGAAGCGGCGCTGGCGCGCGCGCCGCGCCACGCCGGCATCTGGAACGGCTATGCCAATCTGCTCGCCGACAGCGGCGATGCCACCGGCGCCATCGCTGCCTACCAACAGGCGGCAACGCTCGATCCCGCTTCGCTGCCGACGCTGATCAACCTCGCCAATGCGGCAATCGACGCCGACGAACCGGCTACCGCCGCCGAGGCCGTGGCGCGCGCCGCGGCCATCGCGCCGGGACATCCCGATGTGCTGGTCGCGCAGGGCCGGCTGGCGCAGGGCCGCCGCCAGCCGCAGGCCGCGACGGCCGCCTATCGCCAGGCATTGGCCCTGCGGCCCGGCGATGCGCTGGCGCGCCACAATCTGGCGCTGGCGCTGCGTACGCTGGGCGACAGCGATGCCGCACTGGCGGCGCTGGCGGGGGGCGCGTTACCGCTGCCGAGCCAGGTGCTGCGCGGCCATCTGCTTGCCGACACCGGGCAATTCGATGCGGCGGTGGCGCAATATCGCGCCGTGGTTGCAACCAATCCCGATGCCATCGATGCGCATCGCGCGCTCGCCGAGCTGCTGCCGCAGCTGGGGGCCACGGCCGCGGCGCTCGACAGCTATCGCGACGCGCTGCGGCAGACCCGCGACCCGGCGCTGTGGCGGGCGGCGATCGCAGCGGCGCGGGCCGCCGGCGATGGTGACCAGATGCGGCACTGGGCGCTGGCAGCGGCAACGCTCGGCCCCGATGTCGAATGGGACCTGGCGCACATCGGCGCGCTCGGCCTGCTCGGCGACCGGCCGGCAGCGCTGGCGGCGGCGCACATCACCGCCGGCCGCCATGCCGGCAGCGCCGCCGCCCAGAATTTCCTCGCCTATCTGCTGCTGCAGGCCGGCGACGCGACGGCGGCCGAAGCCCCGGCGCTGCGTGCGACCCGGCTGGCGCCGCTGGAACAATCGCCATGGTCGCTGCTCGGCGTGATCTGGCGGCTGACCGGTGATGCGCGCGAGGACTGGCTGTGCCGATACGACCAGCTGGTGATGGTGCGATCGATCGAACCGCCGCCGGGCTGGTCGAACCTGGCGGCCTTCCTGTCCGACCTGACGACGGCGCTGACCGCGCGTCACACGCTCAGGCAGGCGCCGGCCGACCAGTCGCTGCGCGGCGGCACCCAGACGCGCGGCGCGCTGTTCGATACCGCCGATCCGGTGCTGCTGGGGCTGGAGGCGAGCCTGTTGCAGACGGTTGCCGCTGGCCTCGCCGATCTGCCCGCCGACGCCAGCCACCCCTTCCTCGGCCGCAATGGCGGAGCCGCGGTCATGGCCGGGTCATGGTCGGTGCGGCTGCAGGCGCAAGGCTTTCATGTCAGCCATATCCACCCGTCGGGCTGGCTGAGCTCGGCATTCTACGTCGGCATTCCGGCCGAAATCGGCGGTGACGGTGATGCCGGCAAGCTGCTGTTCGGGGTTCCCGATGCGGCGCTCGGCCTCGATCTGCCGCCCCGCCGCGTGGTCACGCCGGTCGCCGGTCGGCTGGCGTTGTTTCCGTCCTATATCTGGCACGGCACGGCCCCGTTCGAAAGCGCGGCACCGCGGCTGACCGTGGCCTTCGATGCCGTTCCGGCAGCACGGCGCGGACCCGGCACCGGGCCCTAGGCGTTGATGGCGTGCAACCCATTTGCAGGAGCACCGCCATGCACGACACGATCCGCGAACATATGGAAGTCATCGGCGCCGACGGCGTCCACATCGGCACTGTCGATCACGTTCAGGGCGACCGCATCAAGCTGACCAAGAAGGACAGCGGCGGCGCCGGCTTTGGCGGCGGCCATCAAGACCACCATCATTTCATCCCGATGGGCCTTGTCGCCGCGGTCGAGGGCGATCGGATTCGCCTGTCGGCCAATGCCGATGTCGCCGTGACGATGGAAGAAGAAGCCGGCGGTAACGCCATCGACGCGGGCTGACATCGCGCCAGCATGACATGAAAAACCCCGGGTCGCGGTGTGCGGCCCGGGGTTTTTCAATGGCCTCAGCGACCGCCGCGGTAACCGCCGCCGCCGCCGCCACCGCCACCGGCACGCGCCGGCGGACGGCCGCTACGGCCATCGGCGCGCACCTGCGCGCGCGGATCGCGGCCGGGGCGGCCACCACCCGCCGGGCGGCGGGCAAAGTCACGGCGGTCTTCACGACCCGGCTCTTCGCGCGGCGCCGGCGGCGCGGCGCGTTCGACCTTCTGCGCCGCCAGCACGGCCGCGCGGAAATCGGCCGGCAGCGCCAGCACGGTGATCTTCTGACGAATCAACTTTTCGATATCGCGCAGGAACGGCCGTTCGTCCTCGGCGCAAAAGGCGATAGCCTGGCCATCGGCGCCGGCGCGCGCGGTGCGGCCGATGCGGTGGACATAGGATTCGGGCACGTTGGGCAGTTCATAGTTGATGACGTGCGAAACGCCGGTGACATCGATGCCGCGTGCCGCGATGTCGGTCGCCACCAGCACCTTGCAGGTACCGTTCTTGAACGACGCCAGCGCGCGTTCGCGCTGCGGCTGGCTCTTGTTGCCATGAATCGCCTCGGCGACGATGCCGGCATTGCCGAGCTGGCGGACGATGCGGTCGGCGCCATGCTTGGTGCGGCTGAACACCAGCGCACGGTCGATCGCCTTGTCGCGCAGCACAAGCTGCAGCAGCGCCGGCTTTTCCGACTGGTTGACGTGGATGACGGCCTGGTCGACCCGCTCGGCGGTCGTTGCGGCGGGCTTCACCGCAACCTTGACCGGATTGGTCAGGTAGCGCGAGGCCAGTTCCTCGATCGCCTTGGGCATCGTCGCCGAGAAGAACAGCGTCTGGCGCTGACGCGGCAACAGGCCGACGATGCGGCGCAGATCATGGATGAAGCCCAGGTCGAGCATCTGGTCGGCTTCGTCGAGGACAAGGATCTCGACCTGCTTCAGATCGAGCGAGCCGCGCTCGACGAGGTCGAGCAGCCGGCCCGGCGTCGCCACGACGACATCGACACCATGGCTCATGGCGCGTTCCTGGCGCGGAATCGGCACGCCACCAAACACCGTCGTCACCGACAGCTTCATGTATTTGCCATAGTCGGTGAACGACTGGGCGATCTGCGAGACAAGCTCGCGCGTCGGCGCCAGCACCAGCGCACGGGTGGCGTATTTCAGGCGGTGCTTGGGGTTGGCGGTCAGGCGATGCAGCATCGGCAGCGCGAACGCCGCGGTCTTGCCGGTGCCGGTCTGGGCGATGCCGCAGATGTCGCGGCCTTCCATCACCGGCGGGATCGCCTGCACCTGGATGGGGGTGGGTTCGGTATAGCCCTTGTCGGCAAGCGCACGCGACAGGGGTTCGGCAAGGCCGAAATCAGCAAAATAGGTCATGGTTGGTCTCTGGGTCTTGGTCACGCGATGGATTCGCGTGGCTGCCGGTGGCCTTCGAAGGCGGCCGGACGAGCGGGTTTTGACAACCCGCGTGATGAGGGTGGCCCTGGGGGCTGGCCTCTGAACATCCGGGTCTGGAGCAAGGTTGCTCGATCACGCACCCGGCGTTGGCAGCGGCATTGCCGCGCTGAAGCCGAGGCGGATATCGTTGCTGCGGCGCAAAAAGTCAAGCGGCGGGCCGTTGCGGTCAACGGAGGCCCGGTATTGCTGTCCGGGCAGAACTGTCACAAATGCGTCATGCGGGACGTCTAGGGCAATAGCGCCGGGGGTAACCGAACAATCGGATGCAAGTGCAGTTGAAACGACCGGCGATGGCATTGCCCTGGCCCAGCACACGGGATCAAGTCCCCGAGGCCGGATTGCGCCTGCTCGAATGGCTGGCGCTGGCGCTGCTGGCGGCCGTGCTGGCGCGGCTCGTTTGGGCGGTGGTGACGCCGGTGACGCCGTTGGGCGACTGGCAGCCGCCGGCGCTGGTGACGGCGCGGGTCGACCGCAGCATCATCGGCAGCTTCGATCCGTTCTTTCGCCAGCAGGTCGACGATGGCGCCGCGACGGTATCGAGCGGCGGGATGACCCTCGTCGGCACGCGCGTCGACACGGTATCGGGGCGCGGTTCGGCGATCATCACGACAGGGGATGGCGTGCAGGCGAGCTTTCTGGTCGGCGAAACCGTCCAGCCCGGCGTGTCGCTGCGCGCCGTCGCCTTTGATTCCGTCACGCTCGATCGTGGCGGCACCCCTGAAAAACTGTTCCTCGACCAGTCGGCCGCGACCGCGCCGGTGACCCCCGAAAGCGCCGGCATCGCCACCGGTGCCACCGCCCCGCGCCTTGCCGCCGACGTGCAGGTGACACCGCGGCTGCAGGGCAGCACGATCACCGGCTATGTGCTGACTCCCAAGGGCTCGGGCTCGGCCTTTGCCGCTGCCGGGCTGCAGCCCGGCGACGTGCTGGTCAGTGTCGATGGCGCTTCGGTCACCAGTCTCGGCGACCCGGCGACGCTGGCGCGGCAGCTTGATGCCGGCGGCATCGAGATCGGCGTCGAGCGCGGTGGCCGTATCGTCAAATTGCGGATCGATGGACTGACATGACGCTATACCCGCGACCCTTGCTGGCGGCGCTGCTGCTCACCACCATGGCGCTGTCGGGCGCCGCTGCACAGCAGACCGTCAACCTGCGCGACGCCGATGTCCGCGCCTATATCCAGGATGTGTCGCGCGCTACCGGACGCACCTTCATCATCGACCCGCGCGTGCAGGGCAAGGTATCGGTGGTCAGCGAGCGTCCGCTCGGCCGCAACGCCTATTTCGAGCTGTTCCTGTCGACCTTGCGCGCCAACGGCCTGATCGTCGTGCCCGCCGCCGGCGGCGCGTTCCGCGTCCAGCCCGCCGATGGCGCCGCCACCCAGCCGAGCGCCGGCGGCGGGCGCGACCGTTTCGTCACCCAGGTCTTCCGGCTCGACACCATCGACGCCGCGTCGGCTGTCGACAGCCTGCGGCCGCTGGTCAGCCGCGAAGGCCAGGTCACCGCCAACCGGTCGGGCAACGCCGTCATCGTTGCCGACTATGCCGACAATGTCGCGCGGGTACGGGCGTTGCTGCGCGAGATCGACCGCGACCGCCAGACCACCCGCATTGTCACGTTGAAGAACGCCGGCGCGCGCGAGATCGCCAACGCGCTCAACGCGCTTGGCGGCCAGCCGGGCGGCGACCCGGCCGCCGGCACCGGCCGCAGCGGCGTGTCGGTGGTCGCCATCGACAGTTCCAACGCCGTGGCGCTGCGCGGCGACGCGCAGGCGGTGCAGAAACTTGCCGATACCGTTATCGATCTCGATCGCCGCGCCGCCGCCGGCGCCGATGTGCGGGTGATCTTCCTCGCCCATGCCGACGCCGAAAAGCTGTTGCCGGTCCTGCAGCAACTCGTCGGCCAGCAACCGACGCAGGCGCCATCGTCGCCAGCCGGTTTCGGCAGCAGCATGGGCAGCAGCACCGCCCAGCAACCGTTCGGCAACCGCAATACCGCCAGCAGCGCGCCGGCGCAGGCCGCGACCACCGCCACACCGATCGCCGGCGCCACCATCGGCCGCGGCCAGGCGGTCATCGCGCGCTATGAAGGCGCCAATGCCATCATCATTTCGGCCCCTTCGGACGTGCAGCGCCAGCTCGGCGAGGTCATCCGCCAGCTCGACACCCGCCGCGAACAGGTGCTGGTGGAGGCGATCATCGTCGAAATCTCCGACATCGCCGCCAAGAAACTCGGCGTGCAGTTCCTGCTCACCGGTACCGGCGGCAGCAATATCCCGTTTTCGGTGACCAATTATTCGAACGCGTCGCCCAATCTGCTGACCGTTGCCGGCGCCGTCGCGGGTGAAAAATACGATCCCGGCTCCGATACGACGACGGCGTTGCGCGACGCAGCGCTGCAGACATTGCTCGGCGCCACCGGCGGCACCTTCGGTTTCGGCGGCAATCTCGGCAACAACGCCATCTTCGGCTTCGTCATCAATGCGGTGAAGGCCGATACTGCATCGAATGTGCTGTCGACGCCGTCGATCATGACGCTCGACAACCAGCAGGCAAAGATCCTGGTCGGCCAGGAAATCCCGATTTCGACCGGCGAAGCGCTGTCGAACAATTTCGACAACGCGTTTCGCACCATCCAGCGCCAGAATGTCGGCATTCAGCTCGATGTGCGGCCACAGATCAACGCCGGCGGCACGATCAAATTGCAGCTTCGGCAGGAGGTCAGCTCGATCGCCGGCCCGGTGTCGTCGACGTCGAGCGAACTGATCCTCAACAAGCGCGAACTGTCGACCACCATCACCGTCGACGATGGCCAGATCATCGCCCTGGGCGGCCTGATCGACGAGAACGAACGCCGGACCATCGAAAAAGTGCCGCTGCTCGGCGACATTCCCGGCCTTGGCGTGCTGTTCCGGTCAAAATCGCGCAACCGCACCAAGACCAACCTGATGGTCTTCATCCGCCCGACCATCGTCAAGACCGCCGCCGATGCGCAGCGGCTGACCGCGGAGCGTTACGAATATATCCGCGATGCCGAGGTGGCGCAGCGCGGTGCCAACGCCAATCCGGCGGAAACCACGTCGCTCGATGCGCTGGTGCGCGATTATCTGCGCGCGGCCCCCC
>JBBQKM010000091.1:0-9487 GCA_038326915.1 Sphingomonadales bacterium | reverse complement strand
GGCTGTGCGGCCGCTGGTGTTGTAATGGCAATGGCGACGGCAAACGCAAATTTCATGATGATCCCCCGGCTGCGATCCACTCTGCCGTGGCGCCCGGCAAAGGCAAATACGCAATTCCGCCACGGGGCTTGGTGCCGGCGTGGCAAATCGGCCATGATGGTGGCCGAACCGGAGCCCGAAATCGATGCGACCACAGCCGCTGCGACATGCCTGCCTTGCTGTGCTGGTTGCCGCGGCGCCTGCCGCCGCGCATGATTTCTGGATCGACCTGCCGCGCTATCACCAGCCGGCCGACACGCCGATCGCGGTGCGCTTCCTGATCGGCGACACGGCGGTCGAGCCCTGGGAAACGCTGTGGCGCAAGGTCGTTTCGCTGCGCGATTACGGCCCGGCGGGGGTCACCGACCTGCAGGCCGGCATCCGGCCGCAAACCACCACCGACAGTGGCGGCGCCACCATCAGCCTGGCGGGCGCCGGCACCCATGTCATCGCCTTTGAAAGCGCCATCGCCGAAAACGACATCGCCGCCGCCGAATTCAACGAATACGCCTCGCATGAGGGCCTGACCCCGGCGCTGGCCGCCCGCAAGGCCGCCGGCGCGCAAGCCACCCGCGGCCGCGAAACCTATTCGCGGCGTGCCAAGGCGCTGGTTCAGGTCGGCACGGCCGCCACCGCCAATGCGACCAAAGCCGTTGGCCTGACGCTCGAAATCACCCCCGAAACCAACCCCTATGCGCTGGCGCCCGGCCAGCCGCTGGTGCTGCGCGTCGATTGGCACGGCCGGCCGCTGGCCGGCGCCAGCGTCGTCCTCGAACCGCTCGACGGCCGTGCCGCGCACGGCACGCCGGTCATCACCGATAGCGCCGGCCATGCCCGATTCCCTGCGCCCGCCAAAGGCCGCTGGCGCGCCAATGTCGTCTGGACCCAGCCGATCACCCACCCGCGCGCCGAATTCGACACGGTGTTCAGCAGCCTGACCTTCGGCGACTGAGGCGGGCGACGCCAGCTCCGCTTGACTTATTATGTGCATTTCAACATAATACCCGCATGATCGAAGCCAGCGTCATCGGCAATGCCTGCCTCTGCCTTGCCATCCGGCGCACGGCGCGCGCTGTTTCGCGCCGCTATGATGATGCGTTGCGTCCGGTCGGGCTGACGTCGGGGCAGTTTTCGCTGCTGTCGGCGCTGGCCGGCGAAGACGGCTTGTCGCTCGGCAGCCTTGCCGATCGGCTCGGCATGGATCGCACGACGCTCAACCGCAATCTGCAACCGCTGCTTTCCCATGCGCTGGTCGGTGAGCGTGCCGATGACGGTGATGCCCGGCGCCGGCTGCTGGCGCTGACCGCTACCGGCCGCGAACGGCTCGCGGCGGCGCTGCCGCACTGGCAGCAGGCACAGGACGACAGCCTCGGCCGCCTTGCCGACATGTGCCTGCCGGAACTGCGCCGGACGCTCGCCAGCCTCGGCTGAAATTTGTCCATTTATGTGCATATACACGGGAGTTTCGCCATGACCACCGCCGCAAAAACCCTACCACCAGGCGCCGCCGCCTTGACCGCAGCAATTGTCGCTACCTGGTTCGGCGCGGTCGTCACCGGTGCCAGCAACGGCTGGCTGGCATCGCTGCACCCGCCTTTGATCGCCGCGCTGGTCGCGGCGTCGATCGCACTGCCAGTGCTCGCCTATGCGCTGCTACCGGGGTTCCGCGCGCTGGTCGCGGCGATCGGCCAGCGCCGCATTATCCTGTTCCACGTCTGGCGCGTGCCCGCCGCGCTGCTGTTCCTGCTGCTCGGGCTGGCCGGGCAGTTGCCGCCGTTGTTCTGGATTCTCGCCGGCGGCGGCGACCTGCTCGCCGGGCTGTTCGCCGGCTGGACAGCGGTGCGGCCGCTTGACGACGCGCGCATCGCGGCCTTCCATCGTTTCGGTTTCGCCGATTTCATCGTCGCGGTCGGCACCGGGCTGACGTTCACCCTGATCGGCGACCCGCGCATGGCGACCGTTACCCAACTGCCGCTGGCGCTCGTCGTGCTGTTCGGCGTCGGCATTTCAGGCGCCAGCCACATCATGGCCTTCGCCATGTTGCGGCGGCGCTGACCGGCCACGACCAGCGCCAATTCCCTCGGCGCCTCGGCACCGCTACCGTGCGGCATGACCTTGCCCCATTCGCTTGTCATCTGCGGAGTCGCCGGCGCCGGCAAGACGCAGCTGGCGACGGCGCTGGCGCAGCAGCTCGGCGCGCCGTTTCAGGAGGGGGACGAGCTGCATCCACCGGCCAATATCGCCAAAATGGCGGCCGGAACACCACTCGATGACGCCGACCGGGCGCCGTGGCTCGATGCGATTGCCGCCGTTGTCGCCGGCTGGCATGCGGCCGGCACCCTGGGGATCGTCAGTTGTTCGGCGCTGAAACGTGCCTATCGCGACCGGTTGCGTGCGGCAGGCCCGATCGGCTTTGTCTTCCTTGCCATAGATACCGACCTTGCCCGCGCCCGGTTGGTAGCGCGCGCCGGCCATTTCATGCCGACAACGCTGGTGGCCAGCCAATTCGCCGCGCTCGAACCGCCGGCGGCCGAGGCCGATGTCGTCACGCTTGACGCGGGTCTGGCGACGGCGGCGCAGGTCGCCGCCGTCATCGCAGAGATGGCCCGTTAGCCCGCCGCCGCCAGCGCGCTGCGCCCGCGCTTGACGATCAGCTTGTTGAGCGCATTCACATAGGCGCGGGCGCTGGCGACGAGCGTATCGGTATGCGCCCCCTGCCCGCGCGCCGTACGGCCGTCTTCGGACAAGACCACCGACACTTCGGCCTGGGCATCGGTACCGGCGGTCACGGCATGGACCTGGTACAATTGCAGCGTCGCGCCCTCGTGCGGCACCAGTTTCCGCACCGCGTTGAACAGCGCGTCGACCGGGCCGTTGCCGCGCACCGCCGCCGTCGCCTCCTCGCCATCGATATTGAGCGTCAGGATGGCGCGCTGCGGGCCATTGCTGCCGCAATAGACCTCGACCTCGACGACCTGGATGCGGTCGTGGCCGCGCAGCACTTCATCATCGACCAGCGCGACGATATCCTCGTCGAACACCTGCTTCTTGGCATCGGCGAGATCCTTGAAGCGCTTGAACGCGTCGCCGAATTCATTGTCGGTCAGGTCATAGCCCATTTCCGACAGCTTTTGCCGGAAGGCGGCGCGCCCCGAATGCTTGCCGAGCACCAGGTTGGTGGCGCCCTGGCCAACGCTTTCGGGCGTCATGATCTCATAGGTGCCCGAATCCTTGAGCATCCCGTCCTGGTGGATGCCGCTTTCATGGGCAAAGGCATTGGCGCCGACGATCGCCTTGTTGGCCTGCACCGCCATGCCGGTGATGCCGCTGACCAGCCGTGATGCCTTGGTGATCTCGGTCGTCACGATGCCGGTGCGCACCGGCAGCACGTCGTGGCGGACGCGGATCGCCATGGCGATTTCCTCGACCGCGGCATTGCCGGCGCGCTCGCCGATGCCGTTGACGGTCGCCTCGCACTGGCGCGCCCCGGCCATGATCGCCGCCAGCGTATTGGCGACGGCAAGTCCCAGATCATTGTGGCAATGCGTCGAAAAAATCGCCTTGTCGGCATCGGGGACGCGCGAAATCACATCGCGGAACATCGCGCCATAGGTTTCGGGGGTCGCATAGCCGACGGTATCGGGCAGGTTGATCGTCGTCGCGCCGGCGCGGATGGCGATTTCGACGGCGCGGCACAGGAAATCGGGGTCGCTGCGCGTTGCGTCCTCCGCCGACCATTCGACATCCTCGCACAGGTTGCGGGCATGGCCGACCGACGCGGCGATGGCATCGAGCACTTCCGCGGGGGTCTTGTTGAGCTTGGCGCGCATGTGCAGCGGCGAGGTCGCGATGAAGGTATGGATGCGCGGCCGCCGGGCATGGCGCACGGCGGCCCAGGCACGGTCGATATCGGGCATGGCGGCGCGCGCCAGCGACGCGACGATTGCGGTTTCGCACTGTTTCGCCACGGCGGTCACCGCCTCGAAATCGCCATCGCTGGCGATGGCAAAGCCCGCCTCGATAACGTCGACGCCGAGCGCTTCCAGTTGCGCCGCAACCTTGAGCTTTTCCTCGAGGTTCATCGAACAGCCGGGCGATTGCTCGCCGTCGCGCAGCGTCGTGTCGAAAATGCGGATATGGTCGGTCATGGGCAGGGCCTGTCTGAAATCGGGTTCCGGGGAAGGTTCGGAAGGGTCCCTCAGGCGCGGCAGCTCAAACCCCGTGCGGGGCGAGCGAAAACAACGCGCCTAAGGGCGCGTAAGTCGAAGCAGCAGGAGGCCCGGCAGATGCATGACGAGTTTTATGCCTGTGCCGCCGCTGCCTGTCCAGCCCGCCATTTCCGTCCAGCTGTAACCCGGCGCGGTGTCGCGGCGAACCAGCAGGCAACCCCTTGCACAGGATGCCCGCCATGTTCCGCACCGCTCTTGCCACCGCCTTGCTCGCCCTTGCCGCCACGCCGGTCGCCGCCGCACCGGTATGGACCGGCCTGCTCGGCACGTCGGCAGCCGTCGGCGGCTATGACAGCGTCAGCTATTTCGGCGGGCATCCGGTGGAGGGCAACGACAAGTTCGCCACCATCTACAAGGGCGCGACATTCAAGTTCGCCACCGCGCAGAACCTTGCCACCTTCAAGGCCAACCCGGCGCGCTTTGCCCCCCAATATGGCGGCCATTGCGCCTGGGCCGCCGCCAACAACTATCGCTTTGCCGGCGACCCCAAGGTCTGGAAGATCGTCGATGGCAAGCTGTACCTCAACTAGAACCGCGACGTTCAGGTGAAGTGGGAAAAGGATATCCCCGGCCTCGTCGCCAAGGGCGACATCAACTGGGTGGCGCTGGGGAAATAGCCCCCGTCGCCACCCGCACCGTGAGCCGGTTGACCGGCCGAAAGCCGCCATCAAAACAGCCACCCGCTGCATAAACGACATCGCTCGCCAGCCGCCGCACCATCGGGATGCCGAGCCCGCCGACAGCGGCTTCGGCAAGGCTGGTGAAGGGTGCCGGCGGCGCCACCGCCAGCGGGTCGAACGCCACGCCGTCATCCTCGAACCGCAGCACGGCAAAGCCATCCGCCAGCTGCGCCGCGACATGGATTTCCTGCGCGTATCCGGGCGCGAAGCCGTGGCGGACGATGTTCGCCACGACTTCTTCAAAGATCACCTCGATGCGATTGACCACCGCCGGTGACAGCCCCCAGGCGTCGCAGCAGGCCGCCAGCGCCACACGCCCGGCGGCAATGGCGCCAAGCCCGTTGCCGAGCACCATCGTCAGCACGCCGCCGTCGACCGCGGCCGCGCGCAACAGCTTTGCCGGCATGATCTAGGCCTTGGCCAGCGCGATCGCCTCGTCCTCGGTGCCGGCAATGGCGATGATCTCGCCCAGCCCCATCGTGTCGATGATCTCCGCAACCGGCGGGGTGGCCTTAAAAAGCACCAGCGTATTGCCGCGCCCCGCCGCCGCGCGCGCCGTGCTGATGAACATCCGCACCCCCAGCGAGGCGAGGAAGGTCACCGCGCCGAGATCGACGATCGCCGGCCGCCCGGCCGGCACGATCGTCGCGGTAAAGCTCAGCTCGATGGCGTTGACACCGTCGGTATCGAGGCGCCCGTCGAGCACCACCCGGGTGATGCCTTCGATTGTCGTTACCTGCATCGCATGTTGCTCCCTATTTGAATGTCAGCACGACCAGCGAGAAATCATCGTCGAACTCGTCGCCGCGGGTCGCGGCACGCACCGTCCGGTACAGGCGTTGCGATTCGGCCTCGCCGGCCACTAGCGGCGCCAACAGCAACGGCACGAAATCGGCCAGCCGGCATTGCCGCCCTTCGCGGGTGACGATCTCGAACACCCCGTCGCTGAACAGATAGACCGATGCCCCCGCCGGCACCGCGATGCTGCTGGCGGCATAGCGCCGCCCCGGCATCGCGCCGATCATCGCCCCCGGCGTGCGCATCGGCAGCGCTTCGCCGCGCGGCGGCGCCACCAGATAGGCCGGATGATGCCCGGCGCTGGCATAATCGAGCCGCCGCGAGGTGACGTCATAAACGCCATACCAGATGGTGAAATACATGTCGGCGTGCTGGTCCATCTGGAACAGCGCGTTGAGGCGTTCAAGCACCGCGCCCGGATCGGCAAGATCGGTATCGGGCAGCGCGCGCTGGCGCAGCAGGTTCATCACCGCAACGCCGTGCATCGCGGCGCCGGCGCCATGCCCCGAAACGTCGACGAGATAGACCGCGAACTGCGTTTCCGTAAGGAACCCATAGCCGAAGACATCACCGCCAAGCTTGGCGCAGGGGTGATAGACCCAATCGGCGGTAATGCGCGCATCATCGAGCCGCGCCGGCAGCAGCGCCCGCACATAGCCGGCGGCAACGGCGATATCGCGGTCGAGCTCGGCCGATTTCTGCAACTGCTTGCCGGTCAGCAGCTCGTGCTTGAAATACTGGTGTCCGACCTGGAGGATGCCGCCGACCGGCAGCAGCGTCGGCCGGTCGATCCGAACGCCATCGACGAAACTGCCGTTGGTCGAGCCGAGATCGGTGACGATCACGCCGCTGTCACGCAATATCAGCCGGCAGTGCAGCCGCGAGACCGCCGCCTCGCCGAGCACGATATCGGCGGGTTCGCCGCGGCCGATGGTGATCCCGCCGGGCGCCACCGGAAACCGCCGCCCGGTATCGTCGCCGCTGACCAGTTCGAGACAATGCCGCCGGTCGCCAAGCGCGGCGCTGGCCAAGCCCGTCCCGGCCATGAAGCTGGTGCGTTCGCGTTCCAAAAGCTGCCGATCGACCATGGGCCCCGCTGCCCCGACCAAATCAGAACAGATCGTTGCGATCCCAGCAAGCGCGATGTTAATGGCTGTTTATATCGGCGTCGGCGGATCCCATGCCCGCTGGCGCAGCACCGTGTCCTTCATGCCGCGCGCCGCCAGCCGCGGCGCCAGGAAATCATAGAAGAACCAGTCCTTCGCCGCGAACGGCGTCGCATGATAAAACAGCCGCTCGGCGAGCGTCCAGCGCACGCCGCTGCGATCGGCGCGGCGGTCGGATGGCTGGCACCACAGGTCGGGATCGCCGCCGAACGCACCCTGCTTCGCCATGCGGTGCACCAGTTCATGGTCCTTGAGCACATAGGGCCAAAGCGGCGCGGCATAGCCGCCAGCGGCGCGCAACGCCGCGGTACGAAACAGATGCGCATAGCCGCCGGCATAGGTCTGGCCGCGGCACCAGCGGATCAGCAGCGCATCGCGCAGCCGCCGCGCGATGCGTTCGCCGGGAGCCGATGGGTCGGCGCCGGCGTCATGGGCGAACAGCGCCACCATGTCGGCCGGCCCGGCGGCAAAGGCGGCAACGCCGCGCACCAGATATTCGGGCGGATACAGCGTATCGGCGTCACCGATGGCGACATATTCGGTGTCGACCAGCCGCAGCCCGTGCGCCAGCGCATGGACCTGGCCGGGCTCGGGCTCGGTCGCAAGCGTGACGGTGATGCCGTTTTGCGCCGCGGCCCAGGCGGCGGCGATGGCGGGGCCGGTGTCGGTGGAGCCGTTGTCGACCAGCACGACGCAGAAGGGCCGGTGCTGCTGCGCCGTCAGCGTCGCCAGCGTCTGGCCCAGGAACCCCGCTTCGTTGTAATAGGCGATGACCATTGTCCAGCCCGGCAGCAGCGGCGCGGCCGGCGCGCGGCGTGTCGTGGCCGCCGCGCGGGGATGTTGCACGACATTCACGCAGGAATGCCCGGAATAGCCCTCGCAAATCCTGCCACTGCGATGTCCCCGTGATCGAATTGTTACGGCGGTATAGCCGGTTCGATACGATATTGTAATGCGAATTGGGCGTTGCGGTTCCGTGCGCGGCCGCGATCGGCGCAGCCATTGCCCGCGCCGGCAAAATCCCGCACACCATCGCCATGGCAATTTTTGGCGCCGTCGACGACATTGCGCGCAATATCCAGCTCGCCGTGGCCCCGGTGTTCCTGCTGTCGGGCATCGGCGCGTTCCTGAATGTGCTCGCTTCGCGGCTGGGCCGGGTCGTCGACCGCGCCCGCAAGCTGGAGGCCGATATCCCCGGCTACCCCTCGGCGCGCCGTGACGAGGCGCTGGGGGAGCTTGCGGTGCTCGACAAGCGCATGGCCGCGACCAACCGCGCCATCGCGCTGTGCACATTGTCGGCGCTGCTGGTCTGCATTGTCGTCGCGATCATCTTCATCGGCGACCTGATGCCGATGCGCTGGACGGGTGTTGTCGCGGCGATCTTCATCCTGGCGATGGCGCTGCTGATCGCCGGGCTGTCGCTTTTCCTGTATGAAATCCAGGTTGCGCTGCAATCGGTGCGCATCCGGGCGGCGGTGCTGGCGCGCGAGGCGTCACGCGAATAGCATTGAATATCTTTTTTGCTTGATTGCGCGTTCAAGCAAAAACCGCCGCTTCCACACGCGCAATCGCATTCGAAAGGCCCCTGCCGATGATCCGATCGCTCACCATCATGCTCGCCGCCGCGGCGCTGGGGCTCGGCTCCGTCGCCAGTGCCGCACCGGCGACACCGGTCTGGGCCGGCACGACCGGCGACCAGGCCGCGGTCGGCGGCTATGACCCCGTCGCCTATTTCAAGGGCGCCCCGGCGATGGGCCGCGACGAGCATGGTTTTGTCTATCAGGGCGCGCGGTTCCGCTTTGCCAGCGCCGAAAACCTTGCGGCCTTCCAGGCCGATCCGGCGCGCTATGCCCCGCAATTCGACGGCCATTGTGCCTGGGCGGCTTCGCAGGGGCGCAAATCGATCCCCGACCCGATGTTCTGGCACATCGTCGGCGGCAAGCTGTATCTCAATTGCAGCAAGGACGCCGATACGAAATGGCTGGCCGACGTGCCGGGGAACATCGCCAAGGGCGAGGCATTCTGGGCGGCGCAGGCGAAATAAGCCCCCCTCTCCCGCTTGCGGGAGAGGCGAGACGCGCGCCAGCGCGCCGGGTGAGGGTGTGCCCCAGCGTCGAAACGTGCGGACACCCTCACCCGCTCGCTTCGCGAGTCGCCTCTCCCGCAAGCGGGAGAGGCGCTTCAGAGACGATGCAGGCTAGTTTTTGGCCTTATCGACAAGGGCATTCTTGCCAATCCAAGGCATCATCCCGCGCAGCCGCGCCCCGACTTCCTCGATCGGATGCGCCTTGGCGGCAATCCGCGACGCCTTCAGTTCGGGCTGGCCGGCGCGGTTATCGAGGATGAAGTTCTTCACGAACCGCCCGCCCTGGATGTCGGCCAGCACGCGCTTCATCTCGGCCTTGGTCTCCGCGGTGATGATCCGCGGCCCGGTGGTGATGTCGCCATATTCGGCGGTGTTCGAAATCGAATAGCGCATGTTGGCGATGCCGCCTTCGTACATCAGGTCGACGATCAGCTTCACCTCGTGCAGGCACTCGAAATAGGCCATTTCGGGGGCATAACCGGCTTCGGT
>JBBQKM010000090.1:0-9518 GCA_038326915.1 Sphingomonadales bacterium | reverse complement strand
AGCAGCATCAGCGCCGTGGCGCGCACCGCGTCGGGCAGCCGCACCGGCCCAGCGGCAAAGGCAAGCAGGTCGGCTGTTGCGGTCATGCCAGCCACCGCGCGATCAGCGCCAGCAGGGGCGCGGCGGGTGCCGCATCCTCGCTGTCGAGCACCAGCGCTGCGGCGGCATCGGCTTCGCCCGCGTCGAGCCCGCCCCAGGCGACGAGCGCCGCCAGCTTGGCCAGGATGGCCGCGCGCCCCACCGGCCGTTCCGGATCGCCCAGCGCGTCGGCCGCCGTCATCGTGCGCCCGCCGGCGGTGATGCGCGCGCCGAAATGCGCCGGATAGGCCGCATTCAGATCGTCGGCCTGGCGCACCGTCACCCGGGCGCGCCCCGCCGCAAAGCCCGGCAATGCATCCGGCTCGAAATCGCCGAGTTGCGGCACGCCCTTTGCCGCGACCACCGCAACGACGTGCTGGATCGAGAATTTCGCCGCCATCGCGGTCGCCGGATCGGGCTGGTCGCAAAAGCGCAGCGCGTCGCCATAGGTTTCGACGAGTATCGCGCCATCGCCCGCCAGCGCGTCACCGAGCATCAGCGACGCATCGATCGCCGGGTGGGCGTGGCGGCACGCCGGATAGGGCTTGAAGCTGATCTCGTGCAGCCGCCAGCCCGGTGTGTCGGGCACGCGGTTCGGCGCTTCGACCATCGCGGCAAACACGCCCTGTTCGCCCTCCAGGATATGCGTCGGCCCGGTAAATCCCTGCCGTGCCAGCCGCGCGAACCACAGCGCCGAAAGCGCCGCATGCGCCGCGTGCAGTGCCTTGGTCATCACCGGTTCGTGCCGCATCCGCCACAGCCCGCCGGCGAGCGACCCGGCATTGCCCAGCGCCGCCACCGTCTGCGCGCGATCGAGGCCATAGATCGATGCCGCTGCCGCCGCTGCGCCGAAACCGCCGGCGGTCGCGGTGGGGTGCCAGCGCGCATAGTGCGATGCATCGAACATCCGTCCGATGGTGATCATCGCTTCATAGCCGCGCACGCCGCCGTCGAGCAGCATGGCCATGGTGGCGGCGTCGTCGCGCGCCGCGCACAGCGCCGCCGGCCAGATCACCGGGCCGGGGTGCAGCCGGCCGAGCCGATCAACATCGTCCATCTCGAGGACATTGCCCAGCAGCGCGGCGCGCGTCATCGGATCGGGTTCGGCCGCGCGCGCCACGGCTGCAACAGGCTCCGCCCGGGCGCCTGCGACGCACGCCAGCCAATCGAGCAGATGCAGCCGCGCCCGCGCCCGCGTCGCCGCGTCGACGGGCCGCGCCAGCCGTTCCGCCAGCTCTTGTGTCAGCGACGGGATCGGTGGCTGCGGCAATTCCCATCCTTTTCGGCCGGCAGCGCTGCCGCCACAATTTGTCCGGACATATTGCGGAAGCCGCGGGCATCAATCAAGGTGGCAGCATCGATGACGGGGACACGCGCTTGAAGCCAGCCAGCACCGCCGCCGGGCCCCGCTACCTCCAGGTGGCCGACGAACTGCGCGCTGCGATTGCCGCGGGCCAGTTCGGCGAAGGCGCGCAACTGCCGACCGAAAGCGTGCTGTGCGAGCGCCACGGTGTGTCGCGCTTCACGGTGCGCGAGGCATTGCGGCGGTTGCAAGCGGAAGGCTTGATCCGGCGCCGCCGCGGATCGGGTACCGTCGTCGATACCGGTGGCAGCGTGCTGCGGCAGCCGCTGTCCGACGTTGCCGAGCTGTTGCAATATGCTGCTGGCAGCGAATTCAGCTTCGAACGCCATGGCATGGTGACACTGTCCGATGTCCAGGCTGTCGACATCGGCGTGCCGGCTGGTAGCCGCTGGGTGCACCTGTCGGGGGTGCGGCGGCTGACACCGGGCGGCACGCCGGTCGCCGTCACCGATGTCTTCATCAATCCCGCGCTCGAACCCCATGTCGCTGCGCTGCAGCCCGGCCGCCAGACGCTGTTCGAGCAGTTGAGCGCAGCCGCCGGCTTTCACATCGCGCGGGTCGACCAGGATATCCGCGCGCTCGCCGCTGGCAGCCGCGAGGCGGCGGCGCTTGGCATCGCACGGCGTGCACCGGTGCTGCGCATCGTCCGCATCTATCGCGACGACAGCGGGCGCATGGTCGAAATTTCGGTTTCGGCGCACCCGGGCGATCGCTTCACCTATTCGATGCACATCGATCAGGCCTGAGGCACCATTCCGCGGTTCCGCTGCCCGGCGAAACCCCGTAAGCAGGGCGGCGAAGCTGTTGGAGTGGAATGCAATGCGGGCGACGACAATGCTGATGCTGGCCCCGATGCTGGCGCTCGCCAACGCTGGGCTGTTTGCCCAAACGACATCAACGACCACGTCGACGACGACTCCAGCCCCGACCACGACCGTCATCGGTGCTCCGTCGGAGCCGGTGAAGAGCACCCTCAAACCCGCGCCCGGCCCTGGCGACGGCACGCGGCCGCGGCAGCGTCTTGTCACCGTGTTCGGCACCGAAGAATGCCCCAAGCCGTCGTCGCCCGATGAAGTCGTCGTCTGTGCACGGCTGCCCGATTCCGAAGTCTATCGCATCCCGAAACAGCTGCGCGCCGCCAACGACAAGCGCGTCAGCCCGTTCCAGGCCAATCGGTCGTTGTTGCTCGGCGATTCGAGTGGCGGCGCCGGTGGCTCGATCGGCAGTTGTTCGGTGATCGGCGGCGGCGGCAGCATCGGTTGCACGCGCAAGGATGTCGACGCCTGGGCACAGGATCGCGCCAGCCGCATGGGCACTGTGGAGGAAGTGCCGCCGCAGTAACGGCGGCGGCGCTGCCCCTTAACGGATCGGCTTGATCGTCGCCGGCTTGGCCGGCTGCGCCGGATCGAACTTCACGGCGACGGTCTCGCCGCTGTTGCCCGGGAAATTTGTGAAAATCGCGGTGACGAGGTTAGGCACCAGCCGCGTCAGATTGTTCGACGTGCTGATCGTTTCGGCGCGGCCTTCGAACACGCTGGCCTTGTCGGCATTGCGGACGATCTTCATCGCCAGCTGGCTGTTGTACTGGGTCACCGAATAGACTTCGGGTGCGCCCCAGCCACCACCCCAGCCGCCGCCCCAGCCGCCGAAGCCGCCACCCCAATAGGGATTCCAGCCCCAGCCGCCCCAGCGGCCATAACCGCCCCAGCCGCCCCAGCCACCACCCCAGCCGCCGCCCCAGCCGCCATAGCCATAGCCCGGGCGGGTCTGGATCTTTTCACGCGGCGGGCCGACGTTGTAATCGAGCTGCACGGTCAGGCTGGCCTGTGCCGGGCTGGCCGCCTCGACATAGCCATTGGTCAGCAGCTTCTGGCGCACCAGATTGGCGTAGGTCGCAAATTCCAGGCCACCGGCCTTGGCCGGATCGCGCGATTCGATGGCAAAGCTCTGCCCCGATGGCGGCGGCAGCTGCGAAAAGCGCGCAACCCGCGCTTCGAAGGTCGGCGCGCAGCCGGCGAGCAGCGCCAGCGTGGCAAGCGGCAGAATGGCCTTGCGGGCAAGACCCTGACGAAACATCGACATTGCGCGAACCCTTTTTAAAGTCACCGCATTAGGTGGGGCAAGGCTTGCACGCTTTCAAGTTAATCGCCCGTGAATTCGATGTCGGCGTGCGACGCCGCGCTTGTCAGCCCGAGAAGCCGACGGCGCGATGCACCTCTGCCAGCACCGGTTCCGCGATGGCGCGCGCCCGCACAGCGCCCTGCGCCAGCACCTGGTCGATCGCCGCGGTATCGTGCCGCAGGTCGTTGAAGCGCGCGGTGATCGGCGCCAGCACGGCCACCGCCGCTTCCGCCAATGCCGGTTTGAAGGCACCAAAGCCCTGGCCGCCATGATCGCGCAGCACATCGGCAACGCTGCGACCGGTCAATGCTGCCATGATGCCGACGAGGTTGGCGGCTTCGGCGCGGCCGGCCAGCCCGGCGGGCTCACCCGGCAGCGCATCGGCATCGGTGCGCGCACGCTTGATCTTTTGCGCGATGCTGTCGGCGTCGTCGGTCAGGTTGATGCGGCTGGCTTCGCTGGGATCGGATTTCGACATCTTGGCGTTGCCGTCGCGCAGCGACATGACTCGCGTCGCCGGCCCCTGGATGACGGGCTCGGGTAGTACGAACAGCTCGACATTGTAATCGGTGTTGAACTTCGTGGCGATATCGCGGGTCAGTTCGAGATGCTGCTTCTGATCGTCGCCGACGGGGACGTGCGTCGCCTTGTAGGCCAAGATGTCTGCCGCCTGCAGGACGGGGTAGGCATAGAGGCCCGCCGACGCGCCTTCGCGGTCCTTGCCGGCCTTGTCCTTGAACTGCGTCATGCGGTTGAGCCAGCCGACGCGCGCCGTACACATCAGGATCCAAGCGAGCTCGGCATGCACCGGCACCGCGCTCTGGTTGAACAGGATCGCCTTGTCGGGGTCGATGCCGCTGGCAAGCAGCGCCGCCGCCATGTCGCGAATGCCGGTGCGCAGCGTCGCCGGGTCCTGCGGCTGGGTGATCGCGTGCAGGTCGACAACGCAATAGATGCATTCGAAATCGTCCTGCATCGTCACCCAGTTGCGGATGGCGCCCAGATAATTGCCGAGGTGGAGGTTGCCCGTCGGCTGGATGCCGGAAAACACGCGGCTCATGTGCGCCCCTTGCGAGAAAATTGTGCCCGAAGCTCGGCGACGGTGAAGATGCGCAAGCCCCGGGCGGCAAGCAGATACGCCACTGCGCCGCAGCCGAGCAACACGGCAAGCGCGGTGATGCGGCTAACCAGGTTGCCGCCCTGCCACGGTGCCAGCGCCATGCCGAGGCCGATCAGCACGGCGACCATCACTGCGGTTGCGGCGACGAGGCGGGGCAGGGTGCGGCGAAGCCGGGCATCGATCGCGAAATGGCCGCGATGGCGCAGCACTGCCCATAGGGCGATGGCGTTGACCCAGGCGGCAATTGCCGTCGACAGCGCGATGCCGACATGGCCGAAGCGCCAGATGAGCAGCAGATTGCCAACGAGGTTAACCAGCATCGCAGCAACCGCGATGCGCACCGGCATCCTTGTATCCTGGCGGGCATGGAACCCCGGCGTCAGCACCTTGATCAGCACATAGGCCGGCAGCCCCAATGAAAACGCCGCCAGCGCATCGGCCGTCGCGCGGGTGTCGGCGGCAAGGAAGCGGCCGTTTTCGAGCAGCGTGCGGATGATCGGTTCGGCCGCGACCGTCAGCGCCGCCGCCGCCGGCAGGGTGAGCAGCAGCACGAGCTCGATGGCGCGGTTCTGGGTGTGCGCCGCCGCCGCATTATTGTCGGCACCCAATTGCCGTGACAGCGCCGGCAACAGCGCGGTGCCGACGCCGATGCCGATCAGCCCCAATGGCAACTGGTTGAGCCGATCGGCATAGTAGAGATAGCTGACCGCGCCTTCGGGCAGGAAACGCGCCGCCAGCGCCGTCGAGATCAGCAGGTTGAACTGCACGGCGCCGGCCCCCAGCGCCGCCGGGCCGACGATGCGCAGTAGCTGGCGGACCTTTTCGCCCAGTTTCGGGGTGCGCAGCCGCAGGCGGATATCGGCGCGCAGGCACGACCACAGCAGCCAGCCGAACTGCAATATGCCGGCGATGGTCACGCACAGCGCCTGGACGCGGGCGCTTTCGACCTCGTTCGAGCCGTGGAACAGCAGCAATCCGGCGATCAGCGCCAGGTTGAGCAGGATCGGCGCCGCGGCATTGACCCAGAAGCGGCCGATCGAATTCAAGATGCCGCCCATCAGCGAAACAAGGCTGATCAGCAGCAGATAGGGGAAGGTCAGCCTGGTGAAATCGACCGCGAGCTTGAATTTCTGGGGTGACGCATCGGGGAAGCCGCCGGTCAGCGCCCAGACCACCGGGCCGGCGGCGATGACCATGACGAGGGTGAAGATAACCAGTGCCGGCAGCAGCACCGCCAGCACATCTTCGGCAAAGCGTTTGGCATTGGTCATGTCGCCGGCGTCGGCACCGACCTGGCGGTTGAACATCGGCACAAAGGCGGCCGAAAATGCGCCCTCGGCGAACAGCGCGCGGAACAAATTGGGCAGGCGGAAGGCGATCAGAAAGGCATCGGCGGCCATGCCGGCGCCGACATAGCGCGCCATCAGCACATCGCGGACGAAACCGGCGATGCGGCTGATGAGGGTCAGGCCACCGATGGTGGCGGTGGCTTTGACGAGGTTCAAAGTAACACCGTCTTGAGGCCGGCGCCGCGGCAAAGCCGCGTCGTGACGTCGGACGGGTTCGGCGAGCAACGAGCTCGCCGCCCCGCCGTCCGCGCTTGCGCCTGTCGGCGCGCTGCCGGACCTTTGCAACGCAAAGCTCTCACAGCGCTCCGCGGCGCGGCGCGTTACGCATTCCCGACCTGTGCGCCCTGTGCCGCCTGCTGCTGCGCCATGTACAGCGAGGCAAAGTCGATGGGATCGAGCATCAGCGGCGGGAAGCCGCCGTCGCGGACCGAATCGGCGATGATGCGGCGGGCGAACGGGAAGATAATCCGCGGCGCTTCGATGATCAGGAACGGCTCGAGCGCTTCCTCCGGCACGTTGGCCAGGCCGAAGAGCCCGGCGTAGAGCAGGTCGACGACGAAGGCGACGTTTTCGCCGGCCATCGCCTTGGCGCTGATCTTCAGTTCGACTTCATAGACATTGTCGCCGCCGCGCTTGGCGTTGACGCTGACATTGACGTCGATGCGGGGCTGTTCGGTCGACTGCAACGACGCCGGGGCGTTGGGGTTCTCGAACGACAGATCCTTGACATACTGGGTCAGGATCGAAACCTGCGGGAGCTCCTGCATGCCGGCATCGAAGCCGTTTTCATTGAGAACGACGTTGTTTTCATCGGCCATGGCTGGCTCCTCTAACGGCAAATGGCACCGGAAGGCGCAGGGGCTAACATCGTGTCAGCGCCTGCGCAATCCGCGATCAAATCCGAGAATCAATCTTCGCCGTCGAAGCTTTCAATCGGGCCCGAATCCTGGCCCTTGGCGCTGGTGTCGCGGTCGACGAATTCGACGATCGCCATCGGCGTCGCGTCCGAACGGCGGATGCCGGCCTTGACGATGCGGACATAGCCGCCCTGGCGATCGGCGTAGCGCGCCGCGATCACGTCGAACAGCTTGATCAGCTGGGCGTCGTCACCCAGACGGGCGTGCGCCAGGCGGCGGTTCGACAGGCCGCCATGCTTGGCGAGCGTGACCAGCTTTTCCATGTACGGGCGGATCTCGCGCGCCTTGGGCAGGGTGGTCTTGATCTGCTCGTGCTTGACGAGGCTGGCGGCCATGTTGCGGAACATCGCGAGGCGATGGCTCGATGTGCGGCCGAGTTTGCGGTGGGCGTTACCGTGACGCATTGTGCTTGCTCCGTTCGTTGAGGGGCCGTGTCAGGTACCCCAAACCAGGTCGGGCATGATTGCCCGACCACTATCGTCGCCCTTAAAACTCTTGCTCGAGCTTCTTGGCCATTTCCTCGATGTTTTCCGGCGGCCACCCTGAGATTTCCATGCCGAGGCGCAGGCCCATGTGGCCGAGCACTTCCTTGATTTCGTTCAAGGACTTGCGGCCGAAGTTCGGGGTGCGCAGCATCTCGCTCTCGGTCTTCTGGACCAGGTCGCCGATGTAGATGATGTTGTCGTTCTTCAGGCAGTTCGCCGACCGAACCGACAGTTCCAGTTCGTCGACCTTCTTCAGCAGGAAGCGGTTGATGACGGTGTTGTCGTCGACTTCAATGGGGCCGCCCGTGGCGACCGGCGCCGGCGCCGCAGCGACGGTGTCTTCGAAATTGACGAACAGCTGCAGCTGGTCCTGAAGGATCTTTGCGGCATAGGCCAACGCGTCGTCCGGGGTCACTGTGCCGTCGGTTTCGACCTGGATGGTCAGCTTGTCATAGTCGAGTTCCTGGCCGACGCGGGTGTTGTCGACCTTGTAGCTGACCTGACGGTCCGGCGAGTAGAGCGCATCGACCGGCACAAGACCGATCGGCGCATCGGCCGGGCGGTTGGCGCTGGCGGGGACATAGCCCTTGCCGGCTTCGACGGTCAGTTCCATGTTCAGCGTCGCGCCGCCATCGAGCGTGCAGATGACGAGATCCTTGTTGAGGACCTCCATGTCGCCGGTGACGTTGATCTGGCCGGCGGTGACTTCGCCCGGGCCGGTCGCCGTCAAATGCACACGCTTCGGCTGATCGCCCTGCATGCGGATGGCGACCTGCTTGATGTTCAGCACGATGTCGGTCACGTCTTCGCGAACGCCGGTCAGCGACGAGAATTCGTGCAGCACGCCGTCGATCTTGATGGCGGTCACCGCAGCACCCTGCAGCGACGACAGCAGCACGCGGCGCAGGGCGTTGCCCAGCGTCAGGCCGAAACCGCGCTCCAGCGGTTCGGCGATAAAGCTGCCCTTGCGGCGGCTGTCGGCGCTCGGCCGCGCCTCGAGCCGATTCGGCTTCTTCAGTTCGGTCCAGTTCTTGGCGATCACTGCCACAGGCTCACCTCATCATTGGAAAGGGGCGGATCGTCACCCGCCCGTCCCCGTCATCAAAATTTTCACGAATCCGCGCCACGGGGATGGGCGCGGCCGAAACCGCCAGGGTCAGACCCGGCGACGCTTCGGCGGGCGCACGCCGTTGTGCGGGATCGGCGTCACGTCGCGGATCGCGGTGATCTGGAAACCGACCGCCTGCAGCGCGCGCAGGGCGCTTTCGCGACCCGAACCCGGGCCGCGGACTTCGACTTCCAGCGTCCGGACGCCGTGTTCGGCGGCCTTCTTGCCGGCGTCTTCGGCGGCCATCTGCGCCGCGAACGGCGTCGACTTGCGGCTGCCCTTGAACCCCATGGTGCCGGCCGACGACCAGGCAATCGCATTGCCCTGGGCATCGGTGATGGTGATCATGGTGTTGTTGAAACTGGCGTTCACATGGGCGACGCCCGATGTGATATTCTTGCGCTCACGGCGCTTGATGCGTGCAACTTCGCGTGCCATCGAAAAATCCTAATCTTTCCGTCGATCGGTGAAAAAGAGCGAGCCTTGCGGGCTTACTTCTTCTTGCCGGCGATCGGCTTGGCCTTGCCCTTGCGGGTCCGCGCGTTGGTGTGGGTGCGCTGGCCGCGGACGGGCAGGCCACGACGATGGCGCAGGCCGCGATAGCAGGCGAGGTCCATCAGGCGCTTGATGTTCATCGCGGTCTGGCGACGCAGATCACCCTCGACTGTCAGTTCCTTGTCGATCTTTTCGCGAATCGACAGGACTTCCGAATCGGTCAGGTCCTGGACGCGGCGCTCGACCGGGAAACCCAGTTCGTCGGCGATGCGCTTGGCAGTAGTCCGGCCGATGCCGTGGATATAAGTCAGCGCGATTTCAACGCGCTTGTTGGTCGGGATGTTAACACCCGCAATACGTGCCACAGATTATTTCCTTCCAAGCTCCACAGGGTGCGCTGGGCAGGCACCCCATCTCAAAGCAAGAACCGGACGGCCGAAACGGCCGCCGGGTCAGTGATCCGGTTAATCGGAAAGGGGCTG
>JBBQKM010000089.1:0-9651 GCA_038326915.1 Sphingomonadales bacterium | reverse complement strand
CACATACTCGACCTCGCCCGGCTCGACTTCGATGTTGAGCACATCCTTGGCTTCGCTCTTGGCGTTGAACTCATAGGCGCCGGGCGCCAGGTTCAGGACGAAATAATGGCCGGCGCCGAGCGCGCTGATCCGTTCGGTGCCGATATTGACGCCGCACCCGATCGCGCCGCCGACCATGGTGCCCGAACGCCAGAACACGATCTGCCCCTCGCCCGCCGGCGGTGGTGGCAATGTCGCCGGGGTGGGCAATCCCTTGGCCGCAGGCGCGGCCAGTGTCGGCGTTGCCACCATGGCCATCAGCGCCAGTGCCATGCGGCCGGCGGTCATCAATGCTGTCATTCTGGTTCCCCCTGTCTGCTGTCTGCGGGTGCGGGCGCGGCCGGTGGCGCCGGGAAATCCGCCTTTGTCCTCGCCAGCGCGGTTTGCCCCAACGCGATCTGCGCGCTCGATCCGGTGACCACCAGGCCGGCGAGCGGTACGACGAGCGTCGCGCCGATCGCTTCGGCCGCATTGTTGGTGCCGGCGCGGTTGATGCGAAAGCCGCGCAGCAGCAGGCGCCCGCCCGGAATGTCGATATGGCGTGCCGCGACGATCAGCTCGCCGCCGCGCCCGCCAAAGCCTTTGCCGGCGGCATGGATGACCTCGCCGATGCCGGTCGCGCCGGCGGGCACAACGACGGCGCCGTCGACGATCACCGGGTTGACCACGGAGATCGGGAAGCGGTCGCCGCGGACGGCCGTTTGCGACGACAGCGCCTGGTCGACCCTGATTTCGATCGCGGTCCCGGCTGGAACCAGCACTGGCGGCGTCGCAAGTGCGGCCGCCAGCAGCCCAGCCAGTATCAACAATAGCACGTCGACCGCCCCTATTCCCTGCCCGTTCTTGCCAGCAGCGTTACCACAATTGCAAGCGGTCTCGGGGGTTTAGCGGTCTGTTGGCACAACTCTGCGGGCGTCTTTGCCGTGGCGTTCAACGCGCGACGGCGGGTGCCGGCGCCCGCCGTCGGCGCATCGTCATGCCGGCAAGGCCGAAGCCCAAAATGAACATCGCCCAGGTCGATGCTTCGGGCACCCCGGTGACGACACGTTCGAAACTGTCGAGATTGCCGCCGAAGACGCCGTCGATGCGTTCGACACCCGTTTCCCACAGATAGGAATCGGAAAACCTGACGCTGAAGAAGCCGCCGGTGATTGCATAGAGCTGCACCAGGTCGATATCGGCACCATCGGCCGGAACGATGCCGGTAACGCCAAAGACATTCATCGACAGGAACGCCGAATGCGGGTTCAGCGCGCCGACATAGGCCGATGGCGGCACCGGCATCGACGGCGGATTGCTCGTCCAGCCAATGGGGTAGTTTTGCGTGCGGACATCGATGCCGTTCCAGCCGTCGGTGCCGCGGCCGACAGCGACGAGCTGGTTGGCGCTGCCGGTCAGGGCCTGGGTGGGAACATCATAGTCATAGCGTCCCGATGGCAGCTCGACGCTGTAGCGCAACGATACCAGCGGGCTGCGATAGGCGGTCAGGCGCCAGCCCGGCGTGTCGATGAAATCGAACGACGATTCGATGCGATCAGGATCATAGACCAGAGTGCCGGTGAAGCGCTGGCCGGTTGCAAACTGCCATTCCGGCGTGTTTTCCGGCGTCGCGAGCGACGAAATCGTCCCCGAGAAGCGATAGGTCGCCTCGGCGGCGGCGATGGACGACGCACTGCCGAATGCCGCGCAAAGCGCCAGAAAGCCGATCGATGCCCGCATGATGTCCCCCCAGAAGTGTGGCGCGGATATTCAACGATTGTTACAATTCGTCAATCACCGGCCGGACGCCCCGGTCAGTCGCGCAGCAGCTCGTTGATGCCGGTCTTGCTGCGCGTCCGCGCGTCGACGGTCTTGACGATGACGGCGCAATAGAGGCCGGGGCCCCGCGAGCCATCGGGCAGCGGCTTGCCCGGCATGGTGCCTGACACGACGACAGCATAGGGCGGCACCTTGCCCATGTGGATCTCGCCGGTGGCGCGATCGATGATCTTGGTCGACGCGCCGAGATAGACGCCCATCGACAGCACGGCGCCCTCGCCGACCTCGACCCCTTCGGCGACTTCGGCGCGCGCGCCGATGAAGGCGCCGTCGCCGATGATCACCGGCCCGGCCTGCAGCGGTTCGAGCACGCCGCCGATGCCGACGCCGCCCGACAGATGGACGTTGTCGCCGATCTGGGCGCAGCTGCCCACCGTCGTCCAGGTGTCGACCATCGTGCCCTTGCCGACGCGGGCGCCGATGTTGACGAAACTCGGCATCAGCACGGCGCCCGGCGCGAGATAGGCACCGCGGCGCACGATGGCGCCCGGCACGGTGCGGAAACCGGCCTCGGCAAAGCGGTTTTCGCCCCAACCGTCGAATTTCGACGCGACCTTGTCCCACCAGTGGCTGCCGCCCGGGCCGCCGGCGATCGGCGCATTGGGGTTGAGGCGGAACGACAGCAGCACCGCCTTTTTCAGCCATTGGTTGACCGTCCAGCCGCCGGCGCCATCGGGCTGGGCGACGCGCAATTCACCGGCATCGAGGCCCGCCAGCGCCGCATCGACGGCGCTGCGCACGCTGCCCATGGTGGCGGTCGACAGCGTGTCGCGTGCGTCCCAGGCGTCGTTGATGGTGGTTTCGATGCTCATGCGGCCTCCAGCGCTGCAACAACCTCGGCAAGCCAGCTGCCGACGTCGGGGATGATATGGTCGATATGGTCGCGCGCTTCGCCTGGCCCCTGTTCGGAACCATTGTCGATCCACACAGTGGTCATGCCGATCGCCTTTGCCGGCGCCAGGTTGCGCGCCATATCCTCCACGAACACCGCGCGTGTCGGGTCGATGGCGTGCGCGGCGCACATATGGACATAGGCCGGGGCCTGCGGTTTCGGCACATAGCCGAGCGCGTGGATGTCGTGCAGCGCATCGAAACTGTCCGACAGGCCAAGCCGCGCCAGCACGCGATGGGCATAGGGCGCATCGGCGTTGGTAAAGACGAACTTGCGCCCCGGCAGCCGGGCGATCAGCGCCGCAAGCTCGGGATGCGGCGCCACGACATCGACATCGACATCATGGACATCGGCGAGGAATTCATGCGGATCGACGCCATGTTCGGCCATCAGCCCGGGCAGGGTCATGCCGTGCGAATGGAAAAACCCCTTCTGGATGCGGTGCGCCTCGACCGGGTCGACCTGCAACAGCCGCTCGATATAGGCGCCCATGCGGCGGTCGATCTGCGGGAACAGGCTGGCGCTCGCCGGGTACAGCGTGTTGTCGAGATCGAAGATCCAGCTGTCGATATGGGCAAACATTGCTGCGCTGTTAGCGGGATGCGCGGGCGGCGTCACCCCTTGGTGCAGCGGCGCGCCAATTCGCGGCTTTGCTCTTTGGTTCGGGGTCGCTACGAACGGGCGGTGGGCACGGCATCAGGGGGACTGTGCATGGGAAGGCTGCGATCGGGTCTGCGGGGGGTGCTGGCGCTGGCCGCCGCGGTTGCCATCGTCGGCGCGGCGCAAGCGGCCGAACCCGATCCCGGCGCCGTGCGCCCGGCGCCGCCGGTGTTCGCCGCCACCAATCGCCCGCGCATTGGCCTGGTGCTCGGCGGCGGTGGCGCGAAGGGTTTCGCCCATATCGGCGTCATCGAGGAACTGGAGCGCCGCCACATCCCGATCGACGTGATTTCGGGCACCAGCATGGGTGCCGTGGTCGGCAGCATGTACGCGATCGGCAACGACGCCGGCCAGATCAAGGCGATCGCCAACGGCATCGACTGGGTGACGGTGTTCAACGACAGCCCGAGCCGCAGCGACCTGTCGTTCCGTCGCAAGCGTGAAGTGCGCGACGTGCTGCTCAACTACCGGCTCGGCCTTGAAGACGGTAAGCCGGTGCTGCCGCGCGGCGCGCTCGGCGGCCAGCGGCTTTTTGCCACCGTGCAGGAATTGCTGGCGCCGTGGCGGGCGACGGAGGATTTCAACGCCCTGCCGATCCCGTTCCGCGCCGTGGCCACCGATATCGTCACCGGCAAGCATGTCGTCATGGACAGCGGCAATCTGTCGACGGCGGTGTTCGCCAGCATGTCGATCCCGGCCGGGTTTCCACCGGTGAAGCGCGAGGGGCTGCTGCTTGTCGACGGCAGCATTTCGGACAATCTGCCGATTGATGTGGCGCGCCAGATGGGCGTCGATGTCGTCATCGCCGTCGACGTCGGCGAACCGCCCAAGGCGTCGGCGGAAAAGATCAACAGCGCCATCGACGTCTTTTCCCAGATGCAGCTGCTGCTCGGCTATGATGCGATCAAGCGCCAGCGCGATTCGATCGCCGGCCGCGACGTGCTGATCGATCCCGATATCGCCGGCCTGTCGGTGACCGGATTCAACCAATCGGAAATCGCCATCGAACGCGGCCGGGCGGCGGCAGCGGCGCTGGGCGACCGGCTGGCGCCGCTGTCGGTGAGCGACGCCGACTGGGCCGCCTATCTGGCAGCGCGGCAGGCGCGCGCGCACCCGGCGCCGATCCGCATCGACAAGGTCGAAGTGGCGACCAATTCCAAGGTGCCGCCGGCCGAAATCCGCGCACTGGTGACGACGCAGCCGGGGGATATCCTCAGCGGCTCCAGGATGAAGCAGGACGTCGCCGCCATCTACGCGCTCGATGAGTTCGATCGTGTCGACTATCACATCGATATCGCCGGTGGCAGCAACACGCTGGTGCTCAATGCCGAAGGCGCGCGCGGTACCCGGCGCTATTTCCAGACCGGGCTGATCCTCGCCAGCAATTTCGGCAAATCGGCGACCTTCGACCTCGGGCTGGGCTACACCGATCGCGATTTTCTGGGAACGGGCGCCGAATGGCGCGGCTTTGCGCGCGTTGGCAATGATGTGCTGCTCGAAACCAGCCTGTACAGGCAGTTCGGCCGGCTGTTCGTCGAACCGGTCGCCAACTACCAGCGTTATTCGTCGCTGATCATCCAGCAGGGATCGGTGGAGACGATTACCAGCCTGCAGGTGTCGCGCGTCGGCGTCGGCGTCGATGGCGGGCTTTTGTTCGGCAATTGGGGTGAATTGCGCGGCGGCGTGCGTTTCGGCGGTTTGAATCCCGATGCCGAATTCATCGCGCCGGGCCTCGACAGCGGCTGGAACACCGATGTCGACTGGCGCGTCGGTTTCACCGTCGACACGCTCGACGCGTTGACCTTTCCGCGCTCGGGGCTGTTTGCCCAGGTGCAATATGTCGATCATGTCACGGCGCTGGGCGGCAAATTCAGCCGCAACAACGTGTCGCTGTTCGTGCAGAAACCCTTCAGCTGGGATCGGACGACGATCGTGCTCGGCGCCCGGCTGGCGACGACGACCAATGAACGCAACGATTTCATCGGCGATTTCCAGCTCGGCGGCTTCCTCAACCTGTCGGGGCTGCAGCGCAATTCGCTGATCGGGCCGCAGCTGCTGTTCGGGCGTGCCGTCGCCTATCACCGGTTGAGCGACAAGGCGCCGATCCTCGACCTGCCCATCTACGTCGGCGGATCGCTGGAGGTCGGCAATGTCTGGTCGGAACGCGGCGATATCTCGCTCGGCAGCCTGCGAACCGCGGCGAGCGCCTTTGTCGCCGCCGACACGCCGATCGGCCCGGTGTGGTTCGCCTATGGCCTGAGCGGCGGCAACGGTTCGATCTACCTGGTGCTCGGGCGGGTGTTCTAGGGCAGGACTGCTTTCGGGAAGCCGTCCCAGGCCGCGTCGTAATCGCTTTGCGCCCGCGCCATGGCCCAATCGGTGACACGATAGGGCCAGCAGCTTTCGACCATGAACGCCATGGTGCCATCGATCTTGTGGGGTGCCAGCGTCGCATCGGTGGCGGCGCGCCAGCTGGCGGCATCGGGGCCATGCGCATTCATCATGTTGTGCAGCGACAGCCCGCCGGGCGCAAAGCCGCCGGCCTTGGCATCATAGGCGCCCGTGATCAGCCCCATGGCTTCGGACATCAGGTTGCGGTGAAACCACGGCGGGCGGAACGTGTCCTCGGCGACCATCCAGCGCGGCGGGAAGATGACGAAATCGGCGTTGGCGCGGCCGGGCGCGTCGCTGGGGCTGGTCAGCACGGTGAAGATCGACGGGTCGGGGTGATCGTAGCTGACCGTGCCGAGCGTGTTGAAGCGCCGCAGGTCGTATTTCACCGGCGCGAGATTGCCGTGCCAGGCGACGACATCGAACGGCGAATGGGCGAGCGTCGTCGTCCACAGCCTGCCGCCGAATTTCTGGACGAGTTCGAAGGGCTCGTCGCGATCTTCGAACCAGGCCAGCGGGGTTTCGAAATCGCGCGGGTTGGCAAGGCCGTTGCTGCCGATGGGGCCGAGGTCGGGCAGGCGGAAGGGGGCGCCGTGGTTTTCGGTGATATAGCCGCGCGCGGCGCCATCGGGCAGTTCGACGCGATAGCGGACCCCGCGCGGAATGATGGCGATTTCGAGCGGTGCGAGGTCGATGATCCCCATTTCGGTGGTGATGCGCAGCCGGCCGTGCTCGGGGATGATCAGCATTTCGCCATCGGCGGAGAAAAACGCCTGGTTGCCCATGCTTTGCGTCGCGGCATAGGTCGACAGGGTGACGCCCGACAGCGCCTCGGGATCGCCGTTCCACAGCAGCGGCCTGATCGAATCGTGGAAATTCGTCGGCGCCGTGGGGATCGGCTGCGGGTCCCAGCGCAGCCGGTTCGGGCTGGCCGGCAGGGTGCGGTTGCCGGCAGGATCGAGCGCCAGCGCAAACGCACCATGATTGGCTGACGGCCGCAGCCGATACAGCCACGACCGCCGGTTTTCGGCGCGTGGGGCGGTGAAAGCCGAGCCGCTGAGCTGTTCGGCATAAAGGCCGAACGCCGGGCGCTGCGGGCTGTTGCGGCCGATGGGCAGCGCGCCGGGTACCGCCTCGGTGGCGAAGTGATTGCCGAAACCTGTCATCATCACTGGTCTGCTCCCCTCCCGCTTGCGGGAGGGGCTGGGGGTGGGGGAGTCCCAAGCTCAGCCAATCTCGCCAGAATAGTCACCAGGACCGAATCCACATCCTCAAGCACCTCATGGTTCCAGAAGCGCAGGACGGAATAGCCTTGTGCCTGCAGAAACCGCGTTCGCCGCGAGTCATCCTCGCCGCCATGCTGGCTGCCGTCGAGTTCGACAACCAGCTTCGCTTGACGGCAAACGAGGTCACAGATGAACGGCCCGATAGCGATCTGGCGACTGAACTTGTGGCCATCGAGGCTGCTGGCGCGAAGCCGTGACCAGAGGAGCCTTTCTGTCGGCGTGGCCTCGCTGCGCAATGTCCTTGCGCGTTCGCGCTGCAGCGTGGGCAGGGTGCGCGGTGCGACTTTGCTCGTGCTCATGGTCGATACTCCCCCACCCCCAGCCCCTCCCGCAAGCGGGAGGGGGGAGCCGGTTACGCCTTTCCGGGAATAACGCCCCGGCGCACCTGGTCGAGTTCCAGGCTTTCGAACAGCGCCTTGAAATTGCCCTCGCCAAAGCCGTCGTTGCCCTTGCGCTGGATGATCTCGAAGAAAATCTGCCCGACCATGTTCTCGGTAAAGATCTGCAGCAGGATGCCGCCGCCGGTTTCGGGGGCGCCGTCGATCAGGATGCGCCGCTTGCGCATTTCCTCGATATCATGGCCGTGGCCGGGCAGGCGCTTGTCGATCAGGTCGAAATAGGTTTCGATCGTGTCCTGGAAACGGATGCCGTTGGCGCGCAGGCGATCGACCGTGTCGAAGATATTGTCGGTCGCCAGCGCGATATGCTGGATGCCCTCGCCCTTGTAGGCGCGCAGGAATTCCTCGATCTGGCTGTGCTCGTCCTGGCTTTCGTTGAGCGGGATGCGGATCTTGTCGTCGGGCGCCGTCATCGCCTTGCTGAACAGCCCCGTGGACTGTCCCTCGATGTCGAAATAGCGGATCTCGCGGAAATTGAAGATGCGTTCGTAGAATTCGGCCCAATGCGCCATGCGGCCGCGGTTCACATTGTGCGTCAGGTGGTCGAGCGTATGCAGCCCGACGCTGTTGTCGTCGGGCGTGGCGCCGGCGATGGGGCGGAAATCGATGTCGTAGATCTCGTGCTCGCCGGCCTTGTCGACAAGATACAGGTTCGATCCGCCGATGCCTTCGATCGCCGGGATGTTCAATTCCATCGGGCCGACCGGGCCGTGCACCGGCGTCGCGCCGCGCTGCACCGCCTCGGCAAAGGCGGCGCGTGCGTCGTGGACGCGAAACGCCATGGCATTGGCAGATGGGCCATGGGCGTTGCGGAATTCGGCGACCTGGCCGGCGGTTTCCATGTTGAGCAGGAAATTGATGCCGCCTTGCGCATAGCGGCGGACATTCTTCGACTTGTGGGTCGCGACATGGGTAAAGCCCATCGCGACGAACAGCCCGGCCAGCGCTTCGGGCTCCGGACTGGTGAACTCGACGAACTCGAAGCCGTCGAGGCCCAGGTCATTGGGGCGCGGCGATGTCTTGGCGGCGGCGTTCATGGCGAATCCTCCCACGGATGATGCGCTATTCGTAACAGATGTTACGGTTCCTCGCAAGCGTTGCGCAGCTGCGCCAGCGCCGCGCGCAACGCCTCGGACTCCTCCGGCAACAGCGCCGCGAGCAGCCGTGCCTCCACCTTCAGCGCCTGTGGCGCGACGATATCATGGATGCGCTGCCCCTCTGCGGTGGGGCTCAGGCGCAGCGTGCGACGGTCGGCCGTATCGCGCGCCCGGTCGATCAGGCGACGGCTGGTCAGCCCGGCGACCGCCCGGCTGATCGTCATCTTGTCCATGCCGGTAGCCTCGCCCAGCTCGACCTGCGTCGGCTGGCCCGCTGCAGTCACCGCCGCCAGCACCCGCCATTCCGCCGCCGTCAGCCCGAACCGGCTTTCATAGCCGGTGCCGGTGGCCACCGCGCGCGACACGGCGTTGCTGGTCACCGACAGCTGGTACGGCAGGAAATCGGCCAGCCGGAACCGGGTCATCCGGCCAGGCTCGCCACCAACGGCGGCACCGGGGTTTCGGCGGCCGCCTCGCTGCCGGCTATGGTGACGCAAGCCGATACCAGCCCCGACAGGCTGTCGACATTGCGCACGGCGCCCAGCGCTTCGGCGCGATAGGCTTCCTCGCCCTGCCAGCAGCCGATGACGACCGGGACCCCGGGCGCTGCCGCCGCGACCCGCCGCGACAACAGCCGCAGATGCGCCGGATTGCCGGCAAGGCCCAGATGCACGAGGCAGATGATGCGCGCCCCGACGAGCGACGGGTCGGCGCCAGTCGACGGATTGACCTCCGATCCGGTCAAATGGGTGGCGCCAAAGCCGCGCCGGCGCAGCAGCTGGGTCGCCATCGCCGCAACCGGCACATCGAAGCTGCCGCGACCGGCAATGCAGACCACGCTGCCGGGGCGGCCCCAGTCGGCGGATGGCCGCGGCCCCGTCGGCGGCGGCGCGATATCATGGTCCTCGAAATATTCGACCATCGCCAGCGTCGCATCGGCGATATGCTGCGCCTTGTCCGCCGCCATGGCTCCGCGCCGCACATCGGCGGCGGCGAGCAGCAGCGTCGCCCGCGCCGTGCGATCATAGAATTCGCGCAGCGGCTGGTCCTCGATCAGCTGTTCAGCCAGG
>JBBQKM010000088.1:0-9690 GCA_038326915.1 Sphingomonadales bacterium | reverse complement strand
ACGAACAGATAGAGCGCGATGCTGGCGGGCCACCACAGCAGCGCACCCATACCGGCCAGTTCGCTGCGGATCTGGGTCACGCCGAATTCATGCCAGGCGGTGAGCATCAGCCCGGCGGGCAGGCCATAGATCAGCGCAGACACCACCGACCAGCGGATTTCGGCGCGCACCTGGCGGCGGCGGCGCTCCGGATCGGCCGGGCCGGCCGTGATGCCGCGCCGCGCCGTCCACCAGGCGAAACCGCCGCTGGTGGCGAAATAGCGCAGCATGACGATCGCCATGATCTGGGCGGTACCGATGATCAGGGCAAGATAGGGCGTCTCCACGTTGCCGCCTTTGCCCGCTGGCGCGCCGGGGTTCAAGGCGCCCGGTGTCGCGGGGGCGGCGCGCCCGCCCGAACGCGACACAAGGTGGCGCCGATCGTTACTGCGGCGAGACCGGCGGAAAGCCGCAGATTCAGCCACCAATTGTCCAACAACGGGCAAAGCTGCGGGCCGGGCTGTGCGACTATCATGGCAGTTCTGGTGTGATATCGAACAGAAACGAAGGGGCTTGAACATGCTGAAACCCACGATAGCGGCGGCGATCGGCGTCGCCTGGCTGGCGGTTGCGCCGGCGCTGGCTGCCACGCCGCCAAAGCCGGTGCCTGCGGCCGCGGCTGCCGTTCCCCGGCTCGATCCCGAATCGCTGGCGGCGCTCAACCGCATGGGGGCCTATTTGCGGACGCTGCAGACCTTCGAGGTCAAGGCCGACAGCACGACCGAGGAAGTCCTTGGCAACGGCCAGAAGCTGCAGTTCCTCAATCGCGTGCGCTATGTCGCGCAGAAGCCCGACAAGCTGTTCACGTCGCTGCGCAGCGACAAGCGCTTTGTCAACATCTACTACAACGGCAAGAAACTGACCGTGTTCACCCCGCCGACCGGTTATTATGCCGAAGGCCCGGCCAGCGGCACGATCGGCGAGTTGCTGGTCAAGGCCGATGAAAAATACGGCATCGAATTCCCGCTGCAGGACCTGTTCCGCTGGGGTGATGCCACATCGAATGCCGAAACGCCCAAGGAAGGCTTCAAGGTCGGCCCGGCGCAGATCGGCGAAAACACCACCGATCACTATGCGTTCCGCCAGAACGGCGTCGATTTCCAGATCTGGATCGATCAGGGTGACAAGCCGCTGCCGCGCAAGCTGGTGATCACCACGCTCGCCGACCCGGCGCAGCCGCAATATGTTGCCTATTTCACCTGGAACATGGCCCCCAAGATCACCAGCACGACCTTTGATTTCGTTCCCGGCAAGACGGCCGTGAAAATTCCGCTGGCCGGCGCCACTGCCGCCCCTGCGAAGTGAAGGAGCACAGCATCATGAATCGCAAATTCCAATCGATCGTCCTTTTGGTCGGTGCCGCGACGCTGGCGCTGGCAACCCCGGCACTTTCGGCGCCCAGGGGCAAAGGCGGCGGCGGCGGCCGGCCGGCGGCCAGCGGCGCCCGCAGTGGCGGCGGCGGCGGCGGCAACCGCGGCGGCGGTGTAAACCGCGAAGTCCGGTCGGCGAGCAACAGCAGCGTCAACCGTGGCGGCAACAACAATCGCCGTGGCAATACCAATGTCAGCGGCAACACGGTCGTCGTCAACAAGGGCAACAACCGCGGCGGCGGCGGTTACAACAATGGTTACAACAACGGCTATCATGGCGGTGGTGGCGGTTATTACAACAATGGCCATTGGGAAGACGACAATGATTTCGGCGAATTCCTGGGCAAGACCATGGCAATCACCGCCGGGGCCGCGATCGTGACCTCGATCGCCACCAGCGGTGGCAAGACCACCAATAACGGCCAGGAATGCACCCAGCAGATCAGCAACGGCATGGCCTATGTCAATTGCGGCGGCACCTGGTATGCGCCGGTGCAGAACGGCACCCAGACCGGGTATCAGGCGGTGCCGGCGCCGCGCTGATCGTGACGGCCGCTGGCCCCGGGACACAGGTGTTGACCTGTCGGGCCAGCGGTCGCAACGTGCGCAACGACATGACGGTAATGAACAGTCCCGGGGATATGCGATGACATTGTTGCGATCGGCTTTCCTGCCTGCGACGGCGCTGCTGGCGCTGCTTTCGGCACCGGCCGCCGCGGAGCGCGTTGGTGACAAATACTGGCTGAATGGCCAGGCGCTGTTTTCCAGCCTCGATACTAGCCTGCGCATCGACAACAGCGTCAACGGAACCAGGGCACGCTGATCGACCTTGAAAAGGATCTTGGCGCCAGCCGGCACCTGACCGTGCCAACAGTGTTGATCGGCGGCCGCATCAGCAGCAAATGGCGGCTCGAGTTCGAATATCTTGGCCTGCCGCAAAGCGCGACACGCACGATCGATCGCACGATCACCATCGACGATACGACCTACAATGTCGGCGCGACGCTGCAGAGCCGGTTCAAGACCGACATCTACCGCTTTGTCGTCGGCTGGTCGCCCATCAAGACCGATACCGCCGAGCTCGGCTTTTCGATCGGCGGTCACATCACCAATTTCGACCTTTCGGTGAGCGGGCAGGGCGCCACCGGCGGCGGCACCGTCACGCTGCAGACCCGGTCGAAATCGCAATTGGCGCCGTTGCCGACGATCGGCACCTATGCCAATTACGATCTGTCGGAGATGTTCTCGCTTTATGGCCGCATCGATTTCTTTGCTTTGACCATCGACAAGTACAGCGGCCATCTCGTCGACGCCCAGGCCGGCGTGCAGGCGCGCTTTGCCAAAAACTTCGGCATCGGCGCCGGCTATCGCTTTGTCGACTATCGCGTCGGCATCAAGAACGGTGATTGGCGCGGCCGCGTCGAATACAAGTTCCACGGGCCGCTGGTGTTTGCCGAACTGGCGTTCTGAAAAGGCCCCGCCGCGGCGAGTAAGCGCTGAAACTACACTTGCGCCGAAAATTTTTGCATGAATTTGCAATCTGTTTGTCCTAACAGGGACAGCGGTGGGCAATTCTTTTTAATGGATATGCAGACCATTACGGGTGCGCGGCGCGGTGCCGTTACCCGATGGATGGCGTTTGTCGGGGGACATGCGGGCGATGCGGATCGGTGAGCTTTTGGTCGCGGCGCAGTTGGTGACGCCGGAACAGATCGATGCGGCGCTGCAATTGCAACAGTCGGAAGGCGGCCGCATCGGCCAGAAGCTGATCGACATCGGCGCCATCGATGCCGCAGCGCTGGAAAAATTCTCGCACCAGATTCCGCGCGCACCGGTGTCGATCGCCGAAACCGGCATCAGCGAGACCGAATTGCTCAACCTGTTGCTCAAGACCATCCTGTCGGGCGGGATCGAAACCCTGGCGGCGTGCAGCGAGGCGATGCGACTGCCCACCGCGATCATGGCGGAACTGTTCGAAACCGGCGTGCGCAACCAGCTGTTCAATGGCCTTGGCCAGGCCATGGGCGGCGGCGGCATGCGCTATGGCCTGACCGAAAAAGGCCGCAAGCGCGCTGTCGAGGCGCTCGATGCCTCGAGTTATGCCGGGTCGGCACCGGTGACGCTGGCGAGCTATACGAGCTGGCTGGAACTGCAAAAGGTCACCAACGAGGCGGTCGACTGGGCCGGTATCCAGGCCGCCTTTGCCGATCTGCAGGTCGCCGATGCCTTTGTCGACCAGATCGGCCCCGCCATCCGCTCGGGGCGGCCGGTGCTGCTCTATGGCCCGCCGGGCAATGGCAAGACTTCGACGGCACAGCGGCTGAGCCGGGTGTTCAAGGATGTCATCTATGTGCCGCACGCCGTGATGATCGATGGCCAGGTCATGCGCGTATTTGATCCCGACGTGCACGAACCGGTCGACAACAAGCCGAAATCGGCGCTGCTGAAGGTGTCGCTGTTTGCCGAGGATTTCGACCAGCGCTGGGTGGCGTGCAAACGGCCGTTCATCGTCACCGGCGGCGAGCTGACGCTGGAAATGCTCGATCTGCGCCACGAACCGACGGCGAATTTCTATGAAGCGCCGCTGCACGTGAAGGCGGCCGGCGGCTGCCTGCTGATCGACGATTTCGGCCGCCAGATCGTCTCGCCGACGGCGCTGCTCAACCGCTGGATCGTGCCGCTCGAAAGCCGCGTCGATTACATGAAGCTGCATACCGGCAAGAGCTTCAAACTGCCGTTCGAAGCCATCGTGATCTTTTCAACCAACCTGGCGCCCGCCGACCTGATGGACCCGGCCTTCCTGCGGCGCATCCCCTACAAGCTCGAGGTCGGCGCGCCGGCGCCGGCGCTGTACAAACGCATCTTTGCCGATGTCGCGGCAGCGCACGGGCTGGGGGAGGCGTTCAACGACGCGGTGTTCGACGATGTCGTCGCCAAGCTGGCGGCAAAGAACGTGCCGCTCGCCGCCTATCAGCCGCGCTTCCTGATGGAACAGATCGTCGCTGCCTGCCGGTTCAAGGCCGTGCCGATGGGCTTCCATGTCGAATTCGTCGACTATGCACTGAGCAACCTGTCAATCGGCGGCGATGCACCGCCGGGCACGCTGGCAACGGTTTGACCGGACACGAAACACTATCGCAATGATTTCGCGATAGTGCTTCGGTGGTGCGCCCGTACTGGCGCAGGGAGGTGTCGGTGATCTCGGGTGAAGAAAAGGGCGTACCCTGGAAATGGACTAACAACCTGCTGCTGACCGTTGCGGAAGCGGAGGGAAAGGCGTTTGGAATCAAGCCCCACGCCATTCACGGCTATGATGTCGCGGCGCTTGGCGGCAATAGATTTTACGGCAGCTTCACGATCCTGCGCGACGATGGTGTCACTTACCATCACGACAAATACATCCTCGCCAACCCGACCCATAGCCAGCATACCGAACCGCAATATTTCGAGTGGCTGGAGGTTGAACTTGCCGCCATCATCCTCATGTCGCGGTTCAACCCGACCGCCGCATCGTTCTTGCAAAAGGCCCGGGCCTTTGTCATCGAGATGAACCAGACCAATACGCCCTGCTCAGGCAAGGCCTGCCGTCCGGTTATCCTCGAAGCCGTTAAATCGAAAAAGGCCGCTGGCGGCACTTGGCCAACGGTGGTCGCGCGGATGAGCGCCTACCAGATATACGAGCACCAATATCCCAAGGTCATGCCGACGTCTTTCGAGATTGCCCATGCGCGCAAGAACGCCATGGCGTCATTTGCACTGGAATCCATGTGCGTTCACCGGTTTCCGGAAGTTGGATGACGAGCAAGGCTCTAGTGCCTGCCGTGGCGCGGTCGTTGGTGGAGCAAGGGAGGATCGAACTCCCGACCTCAGCAGTGCGATTGCTGCGCTCTCCCATCTGAGCTATTGCCCCACAGCGACGGAAGGCGGCCCGTATAGGGGCGCATTTGCGGCGATGCAACGCCACTTTTCGACGATATGTCCGGGCACGCTGGCGGGCTGGATGCCCCGCGAGGATTCGAACCTCGATAAACGGAGTCAGAGTCCGTTGTCTTACCGTTAGACGACAGGGCAATGCAGCCGGCTGCCAGCGAAGGCGCCGTCTAGGCAGGACCGGGTCCCAAGTCAATTCCAGTTTCGCATCGTGCTCCGATTTGCTGCAGCAAATTTGCAATACGTCGCCAGCCGCACTAGCTTTGCGGGCAGGTGCCGGTGTCCTGTTGCGGACGGCCGGTGAGACGATTGGATTATCAACTGCAATGTCGGCCCCGGCATCATCGCCGCCCGACACGGTGGCTCCGCAAGGGGCAATCGCCGTGGAAAGGGCACCGCAGCGCGACACAGGCGGTCGCCGGCAGGCGGATGAAGCCGGCGGTCGCCGGCAGGCACGTGGACCCTCGGGTGGGGGAACGCAGCGCCGCGGCCATACCTATGGCGCGCTCGATCTCGGCACCAACAATTGCCGGCTGCTGATTGCCCGGCCCGGTCCGCAGGGTTTCATCATCGTCGATGCCTATTCGCGCGTCGTGCGGCTGGGTGAGGGGCTGCTCGAGGCCGGGCGGCTGTCTGACGCCGCGATGGACCGCACCGTTGCGGCGCTCGCTGCCTGCGCCGACAAGCTGGCGCGCCGCGATGTCCGGCTGACGCGCAATGTCGCTACCGAAGCCTGTCGCCGCGCCAGCAACGGCGCGCGCTTCGTCGAGCGGGTGTTCGACGAGACGGGTATCGCCCTCGACGTGATCAGCGCCGCGGAGGAAGCGCGGCTGGCGGTGCTCGGCTGCCACATGCTGATCGCCGCCGATGGCCCGCCGGCGCTGGTGTTCGATATCGGCGGCGGTTCGACCGAACTGATGCTGGTGGCGCCGGGGTCGGTCAACGGCGGCGAACCGCAGATCCTCGATTGGGTCAGCCTTCCGTGGGGCGTTGTTTCGCTTGCCGAAACCGAGCCGCAATGGCCGAGTGCCGACGACCGGCTGCGCGGTTATGAACGCATGCTCGAGCGTGTTGCGCCGATGCTCGATGGCTTTCGCGAGCGGCTGGCGGCGCGCGGCGTGCGCGACGTGCAGTTGCTCGGCACCTCGGGCACGATCACCACGCTGGCGAGCGTCGAGCTTGGCCTGCCGGGCTATGACCGGCGCCGTGTCGATGGCTGCGCGGTCGACAATGCGCCGCTGCTGGCGCTGTGCCGGCGCATCGCGCTGCAAAGCGTCCAGGAACGCGCCCGGGTGGCGTGCATCGGCCCCGATCGCGCCGAATTGATCGTTGCCGGCTGTGCCATCCTCGCGGCAATCCTGGCGCGCTGGCCGGGCGGCGATGTGCGGGTTGCCGATCGCGGCATCCGTGAAGGTATCCTGCGGACCCTGATGGGCCGCGACGGCGTCTGGGCGGCAGGAAAATGACAGTTACGAGCGGCAAGGGTGGCAAGGGCGGCGGCAAGGCCGGCGGCGCGGCGGGGGCAGGGCCGGGCGGCACCGGCGGGCGCTCGCGCGGCGGCAAGGTCAAGGTCAAGAATGCGCATCGCCGCTCGACATCGTCGAACCAGTGGCTGGCGCGGCACCTGAACGACCCCTATGTCGCCGCCGCCAAGGCCGCCGGCTATCGCAGCCGCGCGGCGTTCAAGTTGAAGGAGCTCGACGCGCAGTTTTCGCTGCTCGGCCAGGTCGATCGCGTCGTTGATCTGGGGGCGGCGCCGGGCGGCTGGTGCCAGGTCGTGCTCGAACGGCGGCCACGCGCGACGGTGGTCGGCATCGACCTGCTGGCGATCGAGCCGATCACCGGGGTGACCTTGTTCGAAAAGGACATTCTCGATGACGATACCGAAGGCCTGCTGCTCGCGGCGCTGGGTGGCCAGGCCGATATCGTGCTGTCGGACATGGCGGCAAACACCGTCGGCCACCAGATGACCGATTATCTGCGCACCATGGGGCTGATCGAGGCCGGGCTCGACATGGCCGGGCGGCTGTTGCGGCCGGGCGGGGCGTTCGTGGCCAAGGTGCTGGCCGGCGGCGGCGATGGTGCGCTGACGGCGTTGCTCAAACAGTCGTTCACGACGGTGAAGCATGTGAAGCCGCCGGCAAGCCGCAAGGGTTCGAGCGAGTGGTATGTGGTGGCGCAAGGGTTCAAGGGGGTCTGAGCCTGTCAGTAAGTCATCCCGGCGAAGGCCGGGACCCATAAACCACAAGTAACGAAGCGATAAGTCGGCGATGGCAGCCCGGCCAGCGTGTCCAGCGGTTACCATGGTTGTGGTTTATGGGTCCCGGCCTGCGCCGGGATGACAGGCGGGGCGTTGCATCGCGCGCGCCGGGCTGGCAAGCAATGGGCATGACCGCTCTTGCCCCCGCCGCCCGATGACCGCACGCCAGCCGGCCGAATGGTCGCCGCACGCCGCCACCTGGACAGCCTTTCCCAGCGCGGCCGAGCTGTGGGAGGATGATCTCGCCCCCGCCCAGGCCGAAGTTGCCGCCATGGTGCGCGCGATCGCCGCCGGGGAGCGCGTCGAGCTGCTCGTCGCCGATGACGCCGCGATGGCCGTGGCGCGCGACCTGCTGGCGGGCTGCAACGTCGGTTTCCACGCCTACGGCTTTGGCGACATCTGGCTGCGCGATACCGGGCCGCTGTTCATGGCCTCGCCCGTCGGCGCCGCGGCGGCGGGGTTCCGCTTCAATGGCTGGGGCGGGAAGTATGATTTGCCCGGCGACGACGGCGTGGCGGCGTTCGTGGCGCAGGCTGCCGGCGTGCCATTGGCGCGGCATGGCTGGGTGCTCGAGGGCGGCGCCATCGATTGCGACGGCACCGGGCTGGTGGTGACGACCGAGCAATGCCTGCTCAACCCCAACCGCAACCCCAAGATGGACATCACCGAGATCGAATCGCACCTGCGCCGCGATCTCGGCATCGAGCGTGTGCTGTGGCTCGGCGACGGGCTGCTGAACGATCACACCGATGGCCATGTTGACAATCTGGCACGCTTTGTGGCGCCAGGGGTGCTGGCGCTGCCGGTGCCGGCCGCCAATGATCCCAACCACGCCGTGCTGGTCGATGCCCATGCCCGGGCGCGTGATTTCGGCGTCGATATCGTCGGCATTCCGTCCCCCGGCCGCGTCGAACGCGATGGCGAGATTGTGCCGGCGAGCCACATGAACTTTTACATCGCCAATAGCGTCGTCGTCGTGCCGACCTATGGCGCGCCATCCGATGCGGCGGCGGTGGCAGCAATCGGCGCGCTGTTCCCCGGGCGGGATTGCATCGGGCTGCGCGCGGACCATATTCTGACCGGCGGCGGCAGTTTCCATTGCATCACCCAGCAGCAGCCGGCCTGAGGACCATATGCGCAACATCACCGTTGCCGGGCTGCAGCTCGGCTTCACCGGTCGGCGTGATGCCGATATTGCCCATACCGCCGCGGCCGTGCGCGCCGCCGCCGCTGTCGGCGCGCAGGTCATCCTGCCGCCCGAGCTGTTCGTGGGGCATTATTTCTGCCGCCACGAGGACGAAAGCCTGTTCGCCAATGCGCTGCCGCTCGCCAGCCACCCGGCGGTGACGGTGATGCAGCAGGTCGCGCTCGAGACGAAGACCTATATCCCGACGAGCTTTTTCGAAAAGGATGGCCCGCATCATTACAACAGCCTCGCCATGATCGACGACGGAGGCAACGTCATGGGCGTCTATCGCAAAAGCCATATTCCCGATGGCCCCGGCTATGAGGAAAAATTCTATTTCCGGCCCGGCAACACCGGCTTCAAGGTGTGGCCGACGCGGCATGGCGTCGTCGGCATCGGCATCTGCTGGGACCAATGGTACCCCGAAACCGCGCGCGCCATGATGCTGCAGGGCGCCGAGGTGCTGATGTTCCCCACCGCGATCGGCAGCGAACCGCACGACCCGTCGCTCGATACGCGGCGGATGTGGCGGCGCGCCATGCAGGGCCATGCCGTGTCGAACGTCGTTCCGGTAGTGGCGTGCAACCGCATCGGCACCGAGGAGGCGGGGACCCCGCACGCGCAGAGCTTTTACGGCACCAGCTTCATCGCTGACCAGCGCGGCGATGTGGTGTCGGAGCTCGATGATGCCGCGGAAGGCCGGGTGCTGGCGACGTTCGACCTCGACCTGGCGGCGAAGCATCGTGCGGCGTTCGGGTTCTTTCGTGATCGCCGGCCGGAGCTGTACGGGCGTTTGGCGCAGGATATCTGAGCGAGCGGGGGGTCAGCGCGTTCGCGCCGCCAGTACCCGCGCCCAGAAATCCGCCCCGCGCGCGTTCAGCGCATCGATATACACCTCGTCGCGT
>JBBQKM010000087.1:0-9728 GCA_038326915.1 Sphingomonadales bacterium | reverse complement strand
GGCATGCCCCCAACCCCGTTGCCATCCCATCAACCATCAGCCATCAAAGCAAAGGACTCTACTTCTGAACGGTACCAATCAGGGGTGCACGTCAGCGTCGACCAGCGACAGGATCCAGTGCGCGTTCAAGCATTCGCCGCGCAAGCGACCATTGATCAGCTCCAAAAAGTTATTGTCCGCCATGATGCATATCGGTCAAACGCTCCTGAGCTGGCCCGGAGCTGCTAGCTTTTACTGATCCGAGCCATGGAGCACTTGGAGCACGGAGAGTGCGTTTACCGAAAGCTTCTGGGTGTAGCGCCTTAATAAGTACTGGTTAATGAGCGCCACGGCGCCATGCAGATAATGGAGGTTTGGCGCTCTGACTAGAAGAAGGTCTGGCCACCTAGCGCCATCGGCAATTACGCACCGATATAGCTGGTAATCGGATGAGGGGCATATGGCCCGCTCTCGCCGGCACGCACTGGATGACGTCCCAATAGACAGTCCAGTTATGGGAAACAGGTTGCTTCGCCAAAAGCGTGGCACTGACGCTTTCAATTCGTGATAGGCGAGAGATAAACGTTTACGTCACCAGGTGCAGTGGCGAACACAAGACCATGCTCGAACGATTGGACGCCTGATGGCTCTCGCCCCCGCCGCTGCCATGGATTCCCAGGACGGCGTCGATGCGCCCGACCTGCGGCTGTTCGTTTTCGGGCTGTTTTTCATCTTCGGCGGCATCACCAGCCTCAACGATGTCATCATTCCCAAGCTCAAGGACCTGTTCACGCTCAGCTATGCCCAGGCGATGCTGGTGCAATCGGCGTTCTTTGCCGCCTATTTCATCATGTCGCTGCCCGGCGCCGCCATCGTGAAGCGGTTCGGTTACATGCGCAGCGCGGCGATCGGACTGTTAACGATGACGGCAGGCTGTTTGTTGTTCATACCCGCGTCGTCATCCGGGCAGTTCGCCGTATTCCTTGGCGCGCTGTTCGTCCTCGCCAGCGGCGTCACCCTTGTCCAGGTCGTCGCCAATCCGCTGATTTCGCTGCTCGGGCCGCCGCGCACCGCGCACAGCCGGCTGACCTTTGCGCAGGCTTTCAACTCGCTGGGCACGACGATCTTCCCCTATTTCGGCGCCATCGTCATCCTCGGCGGCCTCGCCACGGTCGACCCGGCGACACTCGGCGGTGCCGCGCTCGACGCCTATCGCACCGCCGAGACACAGGTTGTGGTACGCACCTACCTCGGCCTCGCCGCCGCGCTGGTCATCATCGCCGCGGTCGTCTGGACCCGGCGCCACCGGCTGGCCAGTGATCGCAGCGACGATGCCAGCATCACCAGCGCCTTCGACCTGCTCAAGCGCCCGCGCTTTGCCGCGGGCATGCTGTGCATCTTCCTCTATGTCGGCGCCGAAGTCGCCATCGGCTCGCTGATCGTCAGCTATCTGACACAGCCCGATGTCATGGGCCTCAGCCAGCAGGACGCCGGCAAGCACGTCCCGCTCTACTGGTTCGGCGCGCTCGTCGGACGCTTCATCGGCGCGTTTTTGCTGCGGCTGGTGTCGCCGGGCAAGCTGCTTGCCACCGTCGCCGCGGTCGCCATCGCCCTGCTCGCGCTGTCGGCGAACAGCAGCGGCGCCATCGCCGGCTGGACCCTGCTCGGCATTGGGCTGTTCAATTCGGTCATGTTCCCGACGATTTTCAGCCTCGCCAGCGAAGGCCTGGGCAAGCGCGCCGCCGAGGGATCGGGGCTGATCTGCGTCGCCATCGTCGGCGGCGCCGTCATCCCGCCGCTGACCGGTGCCGTCGCCGACGCAACCACGCTGCAATGGGCGCTGGTGGTGCCGGCGCTCTGCTATGCGGTGATCCTGGGTTACGGGGTCTATGCACGGCGGCCGGTGGTGATTTAGGGAATTCAGCGGCTAGGGAAGCGCACGAGAACATTCTCTAGCCCGGCATTGTCGATTGCCACAATGCTGTTCGGTTCGGGGGCGGCTTTCACGGCAAAGGAATGCATGCACTGCGATTATAGCCATCTCGAGCCGAGGCAAAACCGACAGGTGCGACGATGACAAAATGGTTGGCGTTTCTCCGAATTTGCCTCATCGCTGGCTTGACATTGGGTCATGCCGAATTGCGCGCCGACCCGGGGCCGGCCGAGACCTTCGGCCCGCTGTTTGCCGATGTCCAGTCGCGACGCATCTATGCCGACAGCAAGGTCTTTGCCGATGCCGAACCGCGTGACGCTCCGGCCATCATCCTGCAGCGCTACGCATCCGAACGCCCAGCCAATGCAGACGCATTGCGAGCCTTTGTTCTTCGCAATTTCCACCTGCCCGACAGCGCCGCCAAGGCCGGTCTGCGCCACCACATCCAATCGCTTTGGTCGGCGCTGACACGGCCACCCCTGTCCGACCCCAGACGGGGCAACTCAGCCATATCGCTGCCCGCTGCCTATGTCGTCCCCGGCGGCCGGTTCCGTGAGATATACTATTGGGATAGCTATTTCACGATGCTCGGGTTGGCCGCCGATGGCCGGCACGAACTCGTCGATACGATGCTTTCCAACTTCGGCAGCCTTATCGATCGCTACGGTATGATCCCCAACGGTACGCGCACCTATTATCTCAGCCGCTCACAGCCGCCGTTCCTGGCTGCGATGCTGGCACTGGCAAGACCCGGCGACGCGGCCACCGAGTCCCGCCGCCTCGCCCTGCTGCGCGCCGAGCATCGTTTCTGGATGCGCGGCGAAACCTGCCTGGCGACGGGAACGACGGCTTGCGAGCATGTCGTACGGCTCCCCGATGGCTCCATTCTCAACCGCTATTGGGATATGAAGGACACCCCGCGCGACGAATCCTGGGCCGAAGATGTGACGACGGCGGCGCGTTCGGCGCGACCGGCGGCGGAAACCTGGCGCGACCTTCGCGCAGCGGCCGAAAGCGGCTGGGATTTTTCGTCACGCTGGCTGGCCGACCCCGGACGGCTCGAAACCATCCGGACTGGCGCGATCGTGCCCGTCGATCTCAACAGCCTGTTGTGGCAGCTGGAACGCAACATCGCGGCGCGCTGCGCGGCGGTCGATCCCGCCTGTGCCCGCGACTTCGGCCGGCGCGCCGATGCCCGCGTCACGGCCATCGTGCGCCATATGTGGGACGAGGACTGCGGTTGCTTCAGCGATTGGGACCGGGCCACCGGACGGCGCACCGGCGTGCTGTCGGCGGCGACGCTATATCCGCTATGGGCCGGGCTGGCGTCGCGGGAGCAGGCGCGCCGGGTGGCGGCGACGGTGCGGTCGCGGCTGCTGGCGCCCGGCGGCCTGCGCACGACGCTGACCGTCACCGGCCAGCAATGGGATGCCCCCAATGGCTGGGCGCCGCTGCAATGGATTGCCATCGATGGGATGGCCCGCCACGGCGAAACGGCGCTGGCGCGGGAGATTGCGACGCGCTGGCTGGCCACCGTCGACCGCAGCTATCGCGAGACCGGCCGCCTGCTCGAGAAATACGACGTCGAAACCCGCCGGCCAGGCGGAGGCGGCGAATATGCGCTGCAGGATGGGTTCGGCTGGACCAACGGCGTGACCAGCGCGCTGCTGGAACGCTATCCAGATCTCGATCCCGATATCGACGCCGATCCCGGCAAAGCCGACCGCTAGACGTTGGTGACGTTGGCGGCCGGGTGTGGCCAGACCGCAACACTCGGTAACGAACATCGCGCCAAAATCGCCGAAAAGTGAAGACCCGGTTAAGGTGCAATCGATTTCATTGTCAAAGTAAAGATCGCTGTCATACAGTCGCGAGACATTGCCGGATTACGGCAGGCCGATTTCATTTGCGTTGGGGAGGTAACTATGAATCCGCAGATTACGCTACGTGCCTTGCTACTTGCCGGTTCGGCCTGTGCGGTTGCGCCCGCCATCGCGCAGGACGCGCCGCCGGCGGCGTCTGCCGCAGCGGGCACGGAGGACGCCGAAATCGTCGTCACCGGGCAGACCACCCGCGACCGCGCGCTGATCACCGCATCGGCCGACATCACCATCGCCAACGAGGCCGAGCTGATCCGCAAGGCGCCGCGATCGACCGCCGACCTGCTCGAGCTGGTGCCCGGCATCTTCGTCGAAGGCACCGCCGGCGAAATCTCCAACAACTATTCGGTGCGCGGCCTGCAGGGTGGCGGCCAGCGCTTCGTCCAGCTCGAGGAAGACGGCCTGCCGATCATCTATGGCGGCGGCGGTGCCGACTTCTTCTTTTCGCAGGATGCCACCATCGACCGGCTTGAAGCCGTCAAGGGCGGCTCGTCGGGCGTGCTCACCGTCAACGGCGCCGGCGCGACGATCAATTTCCTGTCGCGCAAGCCCAACCATGAGACGCTGGAGGGCCTCGCCCGGTTCAGCGGCTACAGCTATGGCCTGAAGCGCGGCGATTTCTACCTGTCGGCGCCGATCACCGACAAGATCGCCTTCAACGTCGGCGGCTTCATCCAGAGCAGCCCCGGCGTGCGCCGCAACCCATTCGACTATGCCGGCTACCGCCTCAAGGGCATGCTCGAATACAAGTTCGACGACGGCGGCTTCATCCGCCTGACCGGCAAGATCGGCGATGTAAAATCGGCCTATTACGCCGGCCAGCCCTATGCGCTGGAGAATGGCAAGCCGGGTGCCGTCGCCGGCCTCGATCCGCTGCGCGACAATATCAACGGCAGCGCCTTTGCGCTGATCTCGGTGCCGGTATCGACGTTCGTCGAGCCCGACGGCTTCCGCGATTTCCGCCTCAGCGAGGGGGTGCGGGTCAAAACCAAGCAGCTCCGCATCGATTTCGAAAAGCCGCTTGGTGACTCGATCGACCTGTTCGCCCGGGCGCGCTATCTCGGGCTGAAATCGGACTTCAACGGCCTGTTTCCCGGGTCGGGGACCGGGAACGCCGGCCTCGCCAGCGCGGTCGACTATCTGACGCCGGGTGCCGGATCGCCGGTCAACGGCCTGCTGACGGCGGGCCAGGCGGCTTTTCCGACGACAATACGCTTCGGCGCCCGCAACCTGCGCACCGGCGTCGTGCTCGGGTCGAACCAGACGGCGGAACTCAACGCGCTCAACGGCAACGGCTTCCTCCAGCAGACGACGCTCAACCATGATTTCCAGTCGGGCCATGATTTCGGCTCGAATTTCGGCGCGCGCTGGGAATACAAGGGCGACAATATCAGCAACTCGCTGACCGCCGGCGTGCTCTATTACAACGTCAAGCGGTCGCAGAACCAGTCGGCGACGGCGAGCTCGGTCACCGACGTCAAAAATAACGCAGACCTTTATGACATCGTATCGCTCGACGCGAACAACAACGTCATCGGCACGCTTAGCGACAACGGCCTGATTTCCTATGGCAATTGGGGCGCCGGCATCCGCCAGAGCCGCGATTCGTCGATATCGCTCTACGCCAACGACGAACTGGCGATCGGCGACAAGATTCGCATCGATGGCGGCATCCGCTGGGAAAGCGATCGCGCCGAGTTCCGCGACGGCCAGGGCGCCGCGGTCAACCAGCCGGTCCCGCCCGGGGTCGGCGGCGTCGTCCGCACCGTCGGATCGACCTTCAACGGCAATTATGTGATCACCAAGAAGACCCAGCGCGACGTCGCCTGGACGATCGGCGCCAATTATCTGTTCACCCCCAATTTGTCGATCTATGCGCGCTATGCCGACGGTTTCCAGACCAACGGCGTCAATCCGACAACGGGCATCGTGCTGTACGAAGCCGGCGTGCGGTTCAAGTACGACCGCTACATCAACGGTTCGGTGACGGTGTTCCGCACCGATTTCAAGGACCAGTTCTACCAGTTCATCGATCCCCTCGATCCGACGCGACTGACGAATTTCCAGGCCGATCTGAAGACCACCGGTGTCGAAATCGACGCCAATATTCGCCCGATCGATTGGCTGTCGATCGATGTCTCGGCGGTGTTCCAGAGCCCGACGCTCAACAATCTGCGGCTCGACGGCGTGGTGCAGTCGACCTTCGACGGCAACCGCCCGGAACGTACGCCATCGACACTGTGGACCGTCACGCCGACGATCAAGCTTCCGGGCAATCTCGGCGAAGTCTATGGCCGCTACAAATACATCGGCAAGATCTTTGCCGATTCCGGCAATGGCGTCGCCCTGCCCGGCTATGGCGTCACCAGCATCGGCGCGACGATCAACGTGACCGATCGCATCCAGATCAACGTCAATGGCGACAATATCTTCAACGTCCTCGGCCTGACCGAAGGTAATCCCCGCCAGGGCCAGGTGCAGAACGCCGATTCAGGCTTTTTCTACGCCCGCGGCATCGTCGGGGCGACCTATGGCGGCTCGGTCACCGTGCGCTTCTGACCGTGATCCGCCGTTTTGCCGCGGCCGTCGCCGGGATCGCCCTGCTGGGCGGCCCGGCGGGGGCCGCCCCCGATGTCGCCTACCGGCTCGACGAGGGCCAGAATCTCAACGCCTTCGTCCGTGAAGGCCCCGTCGCCGCGCACCTGCTGCTGCGATCGGGGCGCGATCCGCGCATCCTGGTGGCATTTCCGGCCGGCAACAGCGGCGTCGGCCTGTGGTTTGAACCGCTCGCTCGCGATGCCCGCTGGCAGCTCCAATCGCCACCGGTAGCCGCGGCCACGCACAACGCCATGCACGGCATCGTCGCCACCGCGAGCATCGACGCCCTGCGGCTCGTGCCACGCCAGGCCGTGCTGTCGAGCGTGCGTTTCCTGCGCGACTACCAGGCGGTCGGCCGCCTACCAGCCGAAATCGCGGTCACGCCGGAACTGGCGGGCGACACCATCCGCTATCGCCGCCAGCGGCTCGACGGCGCGCCGGGTTATGAACTGGTGCTGCGCGTGCTCGAAGGGCGCATCGCCGATGGCGCGATCATCGCTGGGCCACGCGGCCGCATCCGGCTTGCAATCACCGCGCGGACCGGCGACACGTCGTTGACGCCCTTGCCTATCGGCCAATTGCTCAACGCCCGCGCCGCCGCCGATCCGGCGGCACGCCAGGCGCTGGCGTTCCTCAGCTATCGCGAGAAATTCCTCGCCGGGTCGTGGCGCTTCAACACCTATTTCGGCCGCGACACGCTGATGTCGATTCGGCTGCTGATGCCGGCGCTGCAGCCGGCGGCGTTGGAGGCCGGCCTTGGCTCGGTGCTGGCGCGACTGTCGCCGGGCGGCGAGGTCGCGCACGAAGAAGGCATCGGTGAATTCGCGGTGGTCCGGAATCGCAAGCTCGGCAACGGCGGCGACGCGGCCGAGCTCGACTACAACATGGTCGACGACGACTATATGCTCGGGCCGGTCGCCGCCGATTATCTCGCCGGCCCCGGCCGGGCCCGCGCCCGCGCCTGGCTGGGCAGCCGCATTGCCAGCGAAGCGCAGCCCGGCCAGCGCACTACCGTCGGCGCCCTGCTGGCACGCAACCTGCGCTTCGTCGTCGACCGCGCCGCGCCCTTTGCCGCGGCACCATCGGTCGACCGGCTGATTGCCATCACGCCCGGCCGGATGAGCGGCGAATGGCGCGACAGCGATGAAGGGCTGGGCCGCGGCACTCGCGCCTATGATGTCAACGCGGCGTTGGTGCCGGCGGCGCTGGCGGCGGCCGATAAGCTGTTTCGCGCCGGGCTGCTCGATCCTTGGCTGGCGCCGGGCGACCGCAACGCCTTTGCCCGGGCCGGAGCGATGGCGCGCGTCTGGCGCACCCGCGCGCCGCCGCTGTTCCGGGTCGAGATCCCGATCGAATCTGCAGCGCGCGGCATCGCCGCCCATGCCGCCACGATGGGCGTGCCGCCGCGACCCGCGATCGCCGCGATCGGCAGCGGCCCGGTGGTTTTTCACGCACTGTCGATCGATGCCGCGGGGCGCCCGGTGCCGATCATCAATTCCGACGAAGGTTTTGCGCTGCTGTTCGACGATCCGTCACCGGCCGACCTGCAAACCTATGTCACCGCCATCATGCGGCCGTTTCCAGCCGGGCTGATGACCGATATCGGACTGCTCGTCGCCAATGCCGCTTTTGCCGACCCGGCGACACAGGAGCGCTTTTCCCCCGCTGCCTATCATGGTGCAGTGGTGTGGTCGTGGCAGCAGGCGATGCTCGCGGCGGGGCTGGAGCGGCAACTGGTGCGCACCGACCTGCCCGCAGGGGTGCGCGCCACGCTGGTTACCGCGCAGCGCCGGTTGTGGACCGCGATCGGTGCCGCACGCGCGGTGCAAAGTTCCGAGCTCTGGTCCTGGGCGTATCGCGACGGCCGCTACGTCGTCGTGCCGTTCGGCACCGGCAAGGCCGATGTCGATGAATCGAACGCCGCGCAGCTGTGGAGCACGGTATACCTCGCCGTGCGGTCACCTAAGAACCAAAAAAGCCGGTAATCGTAAGCCGGCCCGTCGCCGGGTCGGGCGACAGTCGATGGCCCGGCACAATGGCGCCCGAATGCAGCAGCCGGCCGCGATAGAGCAGCGCGCGATTGTAGAGCCCGTTGAAATGCGCCATGCGTTCGAACAGCGGCGTGTCGCCTTCGGGATAGGCGGCGGGCGGCGGGCCATGGCGGCGCAGTTCGTCGCCAAGCTGCGCCAGATAGGCGGGGCTCCGCGCTGGATCGAGCGTCTCATGGCCCGTGCCGCGATGTCGAAAAAAGCCGGTACCGTCATCACCGCCAGGCACCAGATAATGGACAAGTGCCAGCCGGCCGGGCTCGATCGCGTCGACATGCGGCAGCCGTTGTTCGAGGCTCAGCGCCGTTGGCGGCGTAGTGATCAGCGCAAAGCCGATATCGAGCACTTTCACCGTTGCGGCGACGCCGAAAACCTCGCGCAGCACCGCTGCCAGCAGCGCGCGCTGGTCGGTGAGGTAAGTGTCGGGGACCGGCGCGCGCAGGCCAGGATAATGGTGGCCGGCGGAGATGAACGCCTGCGCCTGTGCCGCGGCGCGCAACGCCTCGGGCGCGGCGGCAAAATTTTCGATCACCACCACCGGTTCGCCTTCGCGGCCGACACGGTGGACGGTGACGCGCGGCGCCGTCACACCGCTGCCATCGCAGCGCCCTTGCTGCCGATCAGCGTGGCGATCGCATCGTCGTGCAGCGGCAGGGTCGGCACGGCGCGCGCTATGACGGCGACAATCTGGTCGAGCTGGTGCCGGTTGGCAGCGCCATCGAGCGTATCGGCGAGCGGGCTATAGCCCGTCGCCGTGATGCCCTGGCCGTTGAGCACCGCCAGCCAGCTCGCCTCGCGGAACAGCTCGTCCGACGTCAGCATCAGCCGGCCCGAGCGGCGATACTGCGCCTCGCGCTCCACCAGGCTGTCGGGCAGCGCCATGTGGCGCGTATGCTGCCACAGCGGATCGTCGTGGCCAGCCGTGGCGTGGTAATGCAGGATCAGGAAATCGCGGATACCATCCATGTCGCGGCCGAACAGCGTGTTGAACTGCCGGGCCAGCGCCGGGTCGCAATCCCTATCGGGAAACAGCGCGATCAGCTTGGCGATGCCGCTCTGGATCAGGTGGATGCTCGTCGATTCGAGCGGTTCGAGGAAGCCCGCCGAAAGCCCGATCGCGACGACATTGCCGCGCCAGGCCTCGCGGCGGAAACCGGCCTTGAAGCGCAACAGCCGCGGTTCAGCGAGCGCGGCGCCGTCAAGATTGGCGAGCAATGTCGCCGCCGCCTCGTCGTCCGAGACAAAGGCGCTGGCATACACATAGCCGTTGCCGGTGCGGTGCTGGAGCGG
>JBBQKM010000086.1:0-9739 GCA_038326915.1 Sphingomonadales bacterium | reverse complement strand
GCGCGACGCTCGCGGATGCCACCACCCGCGAAGTCACGACGCCCAACAACGACACGCTGTATGGCAGCCTGTGGCTCGATCTCGCCGGCGGGCCGGTGGTGGTGACCATCCCGGCGTTGCCCGGGCGCTACAATTCGTCGGCGCTGTATTCGCTGACGACCGATGTCACGGCGATCCTCGGCTCGCGCACTGGCGGCAATGGTGGCCGCTATGCGATTGTCGGCCCGGGCTATAACGGCCCGGTTCCGGCCGGCACCGAAACCATCCGCAGCGCCACCAACGACGCCTGGATGCTGACCCGCGTGCTCGTCAAAAGCCCCGATGACCTGAAGGACGCAGCCGCCGCGTTGGAGGGCTATGACGTCGGCACCGAAACCGGCCGGCCCGACCCGGTGCCGACCATTGCGACGGTGCCGATGGCGCCCGACGCCAAGACCTTCCTCGCCGTGGTCAACGAGGCGCTGGCGCGGTCATCGGCAAATTCGGCGCTGGCGGTAAAGGCCAACGGCTTTGCAGCGCTCGGGATCGGCACCGACTGGAACGGGCTCGGCGCCGAAACCCGGGCGCTCTGGGGGAAATCCCTGCCGGCGCTGCGGGCGGAATTGAAGGGCGGCCTCGGCAATGCCGGCGACGTCGTCGATGGCTGGTCCTATCCGAAATTCGCCATCGGCGAATATGGCGACGACGATGTCTTGCGGTCGCAGGTCGCGCTGGGCGGGCTAGCGGCGCTGCCGCGGGTCGAGGCGATGTACCTGTCGGCGCGCACCGACAAGGACGGCGCGCCGCTCGACGGCAGCAAGGCGTACAGCGTCACCATCCCGCGCGGCGTGCCGACCGGTGCCTTCTGGTCGCTGACCATGTATCAACAGGAGCCCGACGGCCGGCTGTTCTTCGTGCCCAATGCGCTCGACCGCTTCGCCATCGGCGATCAGAGCCCGCAATTGCGATCGAACCGCGACGGCAGCTATGAAGTTTTCGTCCAGGCTTCGAAGCCCAGCGGCGAGCGCGTTGTCAACTGGCTGCCGGCGCCCAAGGGCAAGTTCGTCCTCGTCTTCCGTGGCTACCTGCCGCGCGCGCCGTTCCTCGACGGCAGCTTCCGTCTGCCACCGGTGGTGGTGAGCGAGGTCATCGAATAGCGGCGGGCAGCAGATCGGGGCGGCGGCGCTGCAGCATTGCGAACAATCGCCCCGGTGGGACATGAAGCTCCGTCCAATGGACGCGGCGGCCGTCGGCGGCGGCGACATAGGCGTAATTGAAACCGGTGCCGCCCAGTTCGACGATTTCGTCCCAGCCGATGCGGTTGCGGCCGAACAGGATGAAGGGGCCATAGACCTGCGACGGCCCGGCGAGGCCAGCCGCGTCCCATTCGACATCGAGCCGCGACGACAGCGCCGGCAGCGTGCCGATGCCGCAGACGATGGTGCCGATGACCAGCACGCCGCCGATGATGGTGCTGCCCTGGCGCGCGGCCATCACGCCGACGAACAGCAGCAGCGGCACGGCCAGCAAGGCCGCCCACACCATCCTGCGATCGATCCTGATCCGTCCCTGCGGCATCGTTTCCCCCCGCAACATGTCCCAAGGCTAGCGCCGCACCGCGGCGAACGCTATCCCGGCGGCATGACTCGTCCCGGCAAGCACGTCCTCCTCGATCTCCTGGTGTCGGAGGGTGTGGAATTCATCTTCGGCAACCCCGGCACCACCGAGCTGCCGCTGATGGACGCGATGGTGGTGGAGGATCGCATTCGCTACATCCTAGGCCTCAACGAGGTTGTCGTGATGGGCATGGCCGATGGCTATGCCCAGGCGACGGGCAAGCTGGCGGTGTGCAACCTCCACGCCGCCCCCGGCCTCGGCAATGCGATGGGCATGCTCTACAACGCCGCCAAGGCCGGCGCGCCGGTGCTGGTCACCGCCGGCCAGCAGGACATGAGCATCCGCCTGACCGAGCCGCTGCTGTGGGATGATCTGGCGACGCTGGCGCGTCCGCTGTGCAAATGGTCGTTCGAAGTCGCTTCGCTGGCAGAACTGCCGCGCGCCATCCGCCGCGCCGCCAAGGTCGCGCTGACCGCGCCGACCGGGCCGGTATTCCTGTCGATCCCCGGCGATGTGCTGACATCGGAAGCCCCCGACGATCTCGACATGCTCAGCCCGACCCGCATCGGCAGCCGGATGCGCGGTGATGCCGATGCGATTGCCGCCGCCGCCGAGCTGATTCGCGCGGCGCAAAGCCCGGTGATCTTTGCCGGCGATCATGTCGCGCGGTCGGGCGCCCATGCCGAACTGGCAGCACTCGCCGAAGCCATCGGCGCGCCGGTGTATCTGGAGGGCATGGCCAACACCGCTGCCTTCCCGACAAACCACCGACTGTACGCCGGCACCGTTGCGCGGATGACCCCGGCGCTGCGCGCGGTGATGGACAAGCATGACCTGCTGGTGTCGATCGGCGCCGACCTGCTGACGCAAAGCCAGGCGACCGGTGTCGAGGCACTGGCGCCGGGAACCAGGGTCGTCCATCTCGACGACGAGCCCTGGCAGATCGGCAAGAACTTCGCTGCCACCGCTGCCATCCAGGGTGACGCAAGGGCAACGCTGCCCGAACTGACGGCGCTGGTCGACAATTGCGGCGCCCACCGCAGCAACGCCATCGCCACCGTGCTCGCCGGAACGCGCGCCGCGCTGCTCGCCCGCGCCGATGCGCTCGCCGGCGAACTGCCGTTGCAGCCGATGCCGGTGCTGAAACTGATCGGCGAACTGCTGCCCGCAAACGCCATCGTCATCGAGGAATTGCTGTCGAGCGGCATGAACACCGTCCGCCACCTGGTGCCGGCCGTGGCGCCCGACAGCTGGTTCGGCATGCGCGGCGGCGGCATCGGCGTCGCGCTGCCGCAGGCGGTGGGGATGCAGCTCGCCAACCCCGACCGCCCGGTGGTGGTGCTGAGCGGCGACGGCAGTGCCATGTATTCAGCCGCGGCGCTGTGGACGCTGGCGCATTACCAGCTGCCGGTGATTGCGGTCATTTTCAACAACCGCGGCTATCGCATCCTCAAGCAGCGGACGCGGGCGATCGGCGACCATAGCGCCCGCACCGACACCTATGTCGCGATGGACATCGAGGAGCCGGCGATCGATTTCATGGCGCTGGCGACGGCGCATGGCGTGACCGGCGTGCGGGTCGAGACGCTGGATGGCGTGCGCGACGCGTTCGAGACGGCGCTGGCGAGCCGTTCGCCGACGCTGATCGAGGTGGTGGTGGCGCGGGAGGTTTGAGGGCGCCGCCCGCGCCCGCACCCATCACTCGGAGAAAAATGCCCCCGCCGGGCCCGGATAGACGACCGGGCTCGCCGCGCCATCGGCTGCTACCGCCGACACGCCGAAGAACCAGGTGTCGATATCGATGCCTTTTAGCACCAGCGACGTTTCGGCGGCTGGCACATCGCGGCTGTTGGTCCAGGCGACGGCTGTCGTCGGCCGCCACCAGACGCGGTATTTGGCGGCGCCGGCGACCGGCTTCCAGCTCAATTTCGCATCGGGTGACACCTGGCTTTCGACCGTGACGCCCGATGGGGTCGCCGGTGCCGAGGCCAGTGCCGCCAGGGCAGTGACATTCAGCGTCGTCACCTTGGCGAGATAGGTGAAATCGACACCCGAAATCAGGTCGCCATAGGAACGGCCGCCTTCGGTGCGGATGTTCTGGTGCTGGCGGTCGTAGTTTTCCTGGCGCTCGGTGATGCGGACCGCCGGATAACCGGCCTGCAGCATCGGCACCTGGTCGCCGCCGCGGCCGAAGCGATCGGTGCGCCAGACCTGTTCGACCGCGATGCCGGTTTTCAGGCCGGCGATGTAGCGCGACAGGTTGCGCGCCGGGCTGTCGACTTCACCGCCATTGTAGCGGCGTCGCGCTGCCTGCTCGGGTGTTTCGGTCGCCTTGGTGCCTTCCGAGAACACCCGCACCGTCTTGTCGTCCTTGAAACCACCCGATCCGGTCGAATTTCCGACGATATCATTGTTAAGCACTGCCTCGACGCGCCAGCCCTTGGCCTTTGCCGTTTCGGCGAGCAGCGTGCCGCCGAGCAACCCCTGCTCCTCCCCCGACAGCACGGCGAAAACGATCGTCGCCGGGAATTTCTGCTTCGACAGCACGCGCGCTGCCTCGATCACCGCGGCGGTGCCGGAGCCATCGTCATTGGCCCCCGGGGCATCGCCAGTGGCATCCATGGGATCCGAATTGCGGCTGTCGATATGGCCCGAAATGATGATGACGCGGCCGGGGTCGCTGGTGCCGGGCAGGATCGCCATGACATTGACGATCTCCGCCGGCACCGGAATGCGCGCGCTGGTCACCATCTTGGCCGGTGTTTCGATAACAAGGCAGCCGCCGCAATCGCGCGAAAAATCGGCAAAGCGCGATGCTGCATAGCGGCGCGCGGCACCGATGCCGCGAGTATCGGATTTGGTGTCCGACAGCGTGTGGCGGGTGCCGAAACCGACCAACCGGGTGATCGTTGCCTTCAGTTCGGATTGCGACACCGGCGCGGGTGCGGCCATGGCGTTGCCCGATGTGAGCAGCATGACGAGACCAGTTGCGAAACGGCGCATGACAATCGACCCCTGTTGGTTATGCGCCCCGACTGCCACGCGGCGCCGGGGCTGGCAACATGGCTGCCGCTGGCCCTATCGTCGCGGCGAATGAGGAGACGTCCGTCATGCCAATGCCGCTGCCCGTCATCGCCATGCTCGCTGCGACCATCGCCACGACTCCGGCACCGACTCCGGCCGAACGCCCGCGGTTCCGGGAGGCCGGTTTTGCCGTCGGCGCGTTGCCGACCGGACCTGCCAATGCGATCACCGACGTGCCGGGCGTCCGTGTCGGCCAGGTGACGCGGATCGCGGGCGAGACCATCCGCACCGGCGTCACCGCGATCGTGCCGCACCCCGGCAATATGTTCCAGGACAAGCTGCCCGCTGCCTTTTATCGCGCCAACGGGTTCGGCAAGTTCGCCGGATCGCCGCAGATCGACGAACTCGGCGAAATCGAAACACCGATCGTACTGACCAACACGCTTAACGTGGCGGAGGGCATCGCCGGTGTCGTCGAATGGACGCTGGCGCAGCCGGGCAACGAGACGATCCGATCGGTCAACGCCGTCGTCGCCGAAACCAACGACGGTTACCTCAACGACATTCGGGGCCGCCATGTCACCAAGGGCGACGTGGCCGCCGCCATCACTGCCGCAGCACCGGGACCGGTGGCGGAAGGCAGCGTCGGCGCCGGCACCGGCACCCAGGCCTTTGCCTACAAGGGCGGCATCGGCACCAGCTCGCGACGGCTCGATACCGGCTGGACGCTCGGCGTGCTGGTGCAGACCAATTACGGCGGCCGGCCGACGATCCTGGGCGTGCCGATCCCGCCGGCGCCCGAACGCAGCGCCGCCATAACGACGAGCGTGGGCGGCGGCTCGATCGTCATGGTCATCGCCACCGATGCGCCGCTTTCCGATCGCAATCTCGGCCGGCTGGCGCGGCGCGCCATCGTCGGGCTGGCGCGCACCGGCAGCGTTATGGAGAACGGCTCGGGTGATTTCGTGCTGGCGTTTTCGACGGCCGCCGACGTGCGCCGCACCCCGGCGCGCCGGGCCAGGGTGGCGACGATCGCCAATCTGCCCAACGACGCCATGAACGACCTGTTCGTCGCGGTTGCCGATGCCACCGAAGAGGCGATCTACAACGCGATGTTCCGGGCAACGACGGTGACCGGGAATGGCCATCGGCTCGACCCGATCGACCTCGGGGTGGTCATCCCGCTGTTGAAGGCGCGGCGCTAGCGCACGAACAGGTCGCGCAAACCCCGCGGCTGACAACGCAGATACTGGTCCGGCGCCCAGACGTGGGCGCCGAGGCTGGCGGCAGCGTGCCATGGCCAGCGCGGATCATAAAGGATGGTCCGGGCCAGCGCGATCATGTCGGCATCGCCGGTGGCGATGATTGCCTCGGCCTGCTCGGGCTCGGTGATCAGCCCGACGGCGATGACCGGGATGCCGATCGCGGCCTTGATCGCGCGCGCCAGCGGCACCTGATAGCCGGGGCCGACAGGGATTTTCTGCAGCGGCGACAGGCCGGCGCTCGAGACATGGATCGCCGCGCAGCCGCGCGCCGCCAGCGCTTGGCAAAAGGCGATACTCTGGTCGACATCCCAGCCACCCGCGACCCAATCGGTGGCCGACAGCCGCACCGTCACCGGCCGGTCGGCCGGGAACGCCGCACGCACCGCGTCGAAGATTTCGAGCGGAAAGCGCATGCGGTTTTCAAGGCTGCCGCCATATTCATCGCTGCGCCGGTTGCTGAGCGGCGACAGGAACTGGTGGAGCAGATAGCCGTGCGCCGCGTGGATCTCGATCGCGTCGATCCCCAGCTGCGTCGATCGCCGCGCCGCCGCGGCAAAGCCGTCGCGCACCCGCGCCATGCCGGCCGCATCGAGCGCGACGGGCGGGTTCTCGCCATCGGCAAAGGCCAGGTCGGATGCCGAAACGGTCTGCCAGCCATTGGGTGCAGCGGGCGCGATCTGGGCGCCGCCGGCCCATGGCAGGTCGGTCGAGGCCTTGCGGCCGGCATGGGCAAGCTGGATTGCCACCGGCATCGGCGAATGGCGGCGGATACTGGCCAGCACGCCGGCCAACGCAGCCTGGGTGGCATCATCGTACAGGCCACTGTCACCAAAGGTGATTCGCCCTTCCGGCACCACGGCCGTGGCCTCGATGATCAACAGGCCGGCGCCCGACAGCGCCAGATTGCCGAGATGCATCGTGTGCCAGTCGGTCAGGCAGCCATCGACCGCCGAATATTGGCACATCGGCGCGATGACGATGCGATTGGCGAGCGTCAGGTCGCCGATGGCGACCGGGGAGAACAGTTTCGGCATGGGCAGGCTTTCGATTGGCTACGCCGATTAGGAGGCGCGTCGTGATGCCGTCAACGCCCGCCCCCATTTAGGCAGGTGGACAGCCGGCGCCGCGCGACCATAATCGCCGGCAAAACACATTCGGGGAATTTGCATGGCCGAACCGTTCAACGAGAGCGAAGCCGCGATCGCCGCCTATCTGGAGCCGGCCAACATCCCGGCGCTGCTGGCGACGCTGATCCATTTCACCGGAACCGCCGATCACCTCGACAATTTTCCGCTGCCGGTCACCGATGTCAGCACGTGGGGCGACGAAAACGGCGGCATTTCGCCGGACAAACAGGCCGAGGCGCGGGCACTGGCAGCCCGGCTGATGGCCGAATGGCGCGATGCCGGCTATCCCGCCCTGCCCCGGCCATCGGCCGCCGCGGTCGATCGCGCCATGCACTTCGTCGCCGGCGGCCAAGTGCCGGCCGAATACACCGACCTGCTGACCAGCGAACTGCATCTGGATGGCGTGCCCAGCGCCAGCGGCATAACGATCGACGCGCCGGCCGCTGCCAAGGCGGAGTTTCCGGTCGTCGTCATCGGCGCCGGCATGTCGGGGCTGCTTGCCGGCATTGCGCTGAAGGAAGCTGGCATACCCTTCACCATCATCGACGCGCAGGATCGCGTCGGCGGGACCTGGACGGCCAACCGCTACCCCGGCGTCCGCGTCGACACGCCGAACCATCTCTACAGCTATTCGTTCGAACCGGCGCATGAATGGCCGTATCGCTATTCGACCGGCGACGTTCTGCAGGATTATTTCGAACGCATCGCGACCAAATACGGCCTGCACGCGCATATCCGTTTTCGTACCCGGGTCGAAGGCGCCGCCTGGGATGGCAAGGCCTGGCAGGTCAGGCTCAGCAGTGGCGAGACGCTGCCGGCGCGCGCTGTCATCAGCGCGGTCGGCCAGCTCAATACGCCAAAACTGCCCGATATTCCCGGCGTCGGCAGCTTCGCCGGCCCGGCGTTTCATTCGGCGCAATGGGATGCGGGTGTCGATCTCAAGGGCAAGCGCGTTGCGGTCATCGGCACCGGCGCCAGCGCCTTTCAGATCGTGCCCGAAATCGCCGGCGATGTTGCCTCGCTGGCGATTTTCCAGCGCACGCCGCCGTGGCTGCTGCCCAGCCCGATCTATCACGACAAGGTGCCCGATGGCGTGCGCTGGGCGCTGCGCCATATCCCCTTTTATGCCAACTGGAACCGCTTCGGGCTGTTCTGGAGCCTGACCGAATTCCTGCGTCCGATGGTGTCGAAAACCGATGGCTGGAACCGGCCGGGATCCTTGTCGGAAATGAACGCGGCGCTGCGCGATCTGCTCGAAGGGGCCTTGGCGGCGCAGCTCGGCGACCGGCCCGACCTGCTCGCCAAATCGATCCCGCCCTATGCGCCGGGCGGCAAGCGCATGCTCGTCGACAATGGCGTCTGGGCGGCGGCGCTGAAGCGCGACAATGTCGACCTGATCACCGACCCGATTGCCGCGATCGAAACCGGCGGTGTCCGCCTGGCTTCGGGCGCGCTCGTCGAGGTCGATGTCATCATCTACGCCACTGGCTTCAGCGCGTCGGACTTCCTGGTCCCTATGCACATCACCGGCGAAAACGGCCACGATCTGCACAAGGTCTGGGATGGCGATGCCCGCGCCTATCTCGGCATGACAGTGCCGGGCTTTCCGAACTTCTTCATGATCTACGGCCCCAACACCAATATCGTCGTCAACGGCTCGATCGTGTTCTTTTCGGAATGTTCGGTCCGCTACATCCTCGGCTGCATCAAGCTGCTGATCGAGGAGGGTAAGACCGCGATCGAGCCGCGCGCCGACATCACCGCGGACTTCAATGAAAAGGTCGATGCCGAAAATGCCCGCATGGCCTGGGCGGCGTCCGACGTGAACAGCTGGTACAAGAACAGCAAGGGCCGCGTGGCGCAGAACTGGCCGTTCGCGCTTGTTGACTATTGGAACGCGACGCGCGCACCGGCACAGGCCGATTTCGAGGTAGTACCCTGAGTCCACAGGCGCTCGCCTTTGATGTTTTCGGCACTGTCGTCGACTGGCGGTCGAGCATAGCACGCGCCGCAGCGGCGGTGCTGGCGGCCGCCGGCCGTGGCGACGTCGACGCGTTCGCCTTCACCGACCAGTGGCGCCGGCGCTATTTCCTGATGATGCGCGACGTCGGCACCTCGGCGCGCGGGTTCGTGAAGCTCGATATCCTGCACCGCGAGATGCTCGACGCCGTGCTCGCCGAACATGGCATTGCGCTGGGTGAGACCGAACGCCAGGCGCTGACACTCGCCTGGCACCGGCTCGACCCCTGGCCCGACAGTGTCGAAGGGCTGACCCGGCTGAAACGGCGCTTTCCGATCGTGACCTGCTCGAACGGCCATATCGCGCTGCTGGTCGCAATGGCGCGCCACGCCGGGCTGCCCTGGGATGCCATTCTCGGCGCCGAGATTGCCGGCGCCTACAAGCCGGCAAAGATTGCCTATCAGGCGACGGCGGCGGCGCTCGACATTGCGCCGGAGGAGCTTTGCCTCGTTGCCGCGCATCACGGCGACCTGGCGGCGGCGCGCGCGGCCGGGCTGTTGTGCGCGTTCGTCCACCGGCCGATGGAATATGGCGGCGCACCGGCGCCCGACCGCGCCTATGAAGCGGCGTGGGAGTATCGGTCGACGAGCCTGATCGACCTGGCAGACCAACTCGGCTGCTGAGGACACAAAAAAGGGCGCGGAGCCAAGCCCCACGCCCTTTTTCCGATTGTCCGGGTCATCACGACCCGGCCGTTCCTACCGCCG
>JBBQKM010000085.1:0-9745 GCA_038326915.1 Sphingomonadales bacterium | reverse complement strand
CCTTGCGGTAACCGTCGGTAAATCGATGCCGTTCGAGCCGGTGATGTCGAAGCGCGCGATCGCGGCGGCGGCGGCGTGGGCGGCGGCTTCGGCCAATGCGGCGAGATCGCCGGGGCCATCGACGTCGATAACGGTCATGCCCGGGGTCGGGCTGATGGTCAGCAACCCGCCGGGAAAGGCGATATGACCGCTGCGCGCTGCCTCGACCGCCTCGCCCCAGCCGGCGGCTTCGAGCTGGTCCTCGCCGTGCGGGCCGAGCTGCGTCACCCGATGGCCTGCAGCCTGCAGCCGCGCGGCGAGATCGGGGCCCGGCGTGACTTCGCCTGCCACGTCCGCAGCGCCGGCGCTGGCGCGCAGCTTGGCGAGCCGCGGCCGGGCGGTTTCGGGCACGGCGGCGCGGACGACCTCGACGCGCACCAGGCCGCCTTTGGCGACGCGCGGCAGCGGTTCGAGCAGCGCCTCGGTGTCGCCGAGCCGGACGATGCCGCGGTGGCCGGGCACGAGGATCGTTGCCAGCCGCCCGACATGCACGGCGCCGACACGGGGCCCGCCATCGTCGCGCTCGATATGCGCGCCAACGATCGTGTCGCCAGCAAGCACCAGCGCGCGGGTCGCACCGATACCGCGTTCGATCAGTGCCTCAACCATGCCAGCCCGACGCCGCGAGCAGGGCGCGCGTTTCGGCGAGCGGCAGGCCGACGACCCCCGACCAGCTGCCCGACAGCCAGCGCACCCAGCCCTCTGCGGAGCCTTGCAGCGCATAGCCGCCGGCCTTGCCGTGCCAGTCGCCGGCAGCGATCAGGCTGTCGACGGCGGCAACATCGAGGCGGTGGAGGGTGACGATGGTCTCGCTGGTCCGCATCCGGATCTGCCCGCTGGCATCGGCGATGGCGACGGCGGTGGTGACGCGGTGGCGGCGCCCCGACAGCAGGGCAAGGCAGGCGCGCGCCGTCGCTTCGTCTTCGGCCTTGGGCAGGATGCGGCGGCCGACGCCGACGACGGTATCGGCGGCGAGCACCAGCGCGCCGGGGTGGCGCGCGGCGACGGCGGCGCATTTGGCGCGGGCCAGCCGGTCGGCATGGGCGCGCGGCACTTCGGCCTTGCCCGGCGTCTCATCGATATCGGCGGGATCGATGGCGTCGGCGACGATGCCGAGCCGCGCCAGCAGCTCGACGCGGCGCGGGCTGGCGGAAGCGAGGATGAGTTTCAGGCGAGCCACTCCAGGAAGGTGCCGTGCGGATGCGCGCGCGCCAGCAGGCGTTCAACGGGCGCGCCGCCGTGCCAGAGCGTCAGGCGCAAGGTCGGCAGGTGCGGTGCGGACGGGTCGTCCATTTCATAGCGCAACCAGGCGACCGGTGCCGCGGCGGTCGCCGCCAGCCCGGCCAGATGGCCTGCGATCCGCGCCTTGGTCGCCGGCGGGAAATACTGGAAGGCGATCGAGTGGAAGACCACTGCGACGCTGCCGGCTTCGGGCGCAACCCGGCGCTCCACCCAGTCGGCGGCATCGGCGCGATCGATCGGCGGCGGCAAAATCTGCGCCAGCGCAATCGCCGCCGCCGCGCGCGCGACGCGTTCGGGTTGATCGGGCCAGACATAGGCCATCAGCCGGTCGCGCACCGCCGCATCGGTGACATCGAGCGGGTTGATGTCGGTGCCGCGCCGCGACAGAACCGCGATTCTGGCGGCCGGTGGCGGCAGCCCTGTCCAGGCCGGTGCCAGCTGCACCGGCGACGCCGGATCACCGGCGGCGACACCGCCAAGATCATAGCCGAAGCGATCAAGATTGAGATTGAGCCCGGCGCTGCAGCCGAGTTCGAACAGCCGCAGCGGCAGGCCGGTCGCCGCGGCCACCGCCATCAGCCCCGGCATCAGCACACCCGAGCGCGCCACTTCGTTGGTTTGCGGCGGGCTGGCCAGCCAGCCGCACAATTCGGCATCGCGCCCCGGATCGGCGAGCAGCGCGCGTAACGCCGCGGCGAGATCCGCGACACTGGCCAGCGGCGCCGGCGGATAGAGCGCCGCCAGTTCCGGCGCCCGCCCGGCGCGGACCAGCGCATTGCAGCCGCCGGTCAAGCGCATCATCAACGCATCGGCCATCGCGTCGCCGGGCCAGGCGGCGAGCGTGCGGCCGGTCTGGCTGGTGTCATCGCAGGCCAGCACCGCCGCGTCGCAGACAGCCGCTGTCAACGGCGCCTTGAACGCCCGGCAGAACGCCGCCTGCCGGCCGAACGCATCGGCAATGGCCGGCGGCAGCGCCATCAATCCTCGGGCGCGATCGTCACCTTCAGCCCGTCGAGCGCCGCGGTGAACGGGATCTGGCACGACAGTCGCGACGCGGCGGTCTTGTGATCCGAGCTGTCGAGCAGATCGTCCTCGTCGGCGCCGGCCGTGCCGGTGGCGGCGGCAAAGCTGTCATCGACATAGACATGGCAGGTCGCGCACGAACAACAGCCGCCGCACAGCGCCAGCAGTTCGTCGATGCCACCGTCGCGGATGATCTCCATCACCGACAGGCCGGGCTTTGCCGCCAGCGCGATTTCCTTGCCCTCGCGGGTGGTGACGAAGATTTCGGCCATGGCGGTTCCCTGTCTGACGATTCAGCGTCTGATTGTGCCGACCCCCTTAGCGGCGGCAGCGGCCAAAGGACAAGATGGCGAAGCCGCACGCTTGTCGATAGGGTCGGCCAAACCACCGGGGAGCTTTCCATGCGCGTCGTCCACCAGTTTGCCCCGCCGATGTCGGGCCTGATCGCCGGCCTGCCCGGCGTGACCAGTGCCGAGCACCAGCCGCGCGAACGCCATTGGGACCTGCCGGTCGACGCCGATGTGCTGTTCGTCCTCCACGGCGAAGGCGCCGCGCGCAATGTCGACGGCGTGCCGCGCCCCGCCGGCTGGCCCGGCAAGGTGCAGCTTGTGCAGATCGCCAGCGCCGGGCTCGACGATTATCCCGACTGGATTTTCGAAGCCCCCAAAGTGGCGTGCAGTTCGGGCACGACGGCGCGCCCGATCGCCGAATATGCGCTGGCGGTGATGCTCGCCCATGTGAAGCAGCTGGCGCGCGTCACACTGAAGGCGGGTGACAGCTGGCCGAGCCGCGACGAAATGATGGCGCAACCGTCGGGAACGCTGGAAGGCCGCACCCTCGGGCTGCTGGGCCTCGGCCAGATCGGCGCCCAGGTGGCGCGTTACGCCGCCGCCTTCGACATGAAGATCATCGCGACGCGGCAGTCGGCGACGCCGCCCGAAGACCCCAATATCCGGCTGGTGCCGCTGGCTGAGCTGGCCAGCCGGTCCGACCATCTGGTCATCGCCGCGCCGATCAGCCCGGAGACGCGCGGGCTGGTGAACGCCGAATTCCTGGGGCGGATGAAGGCCGACGCCCATATCGTCAACATCGCGCGCGGTGCCATCATCGACGATGACGCCTTGAAATCCGAATTCGACAAGGGGCGGCTCTGGGCCTCGCTCGATGTCACCGATCCCGAACCGCTGCCCGACGGCCATTGGCTGATCGGCCATCCGCGCGCCCGGGTGACGCCGCATCTGTCATGGGTGTCGCCGGAAACGTCGCGGCGGGTGTTCGAGCGGCTGGCCGAGAATATCCGCCGGGTGGCAGCCGGCGAACCGCTACTCGGGCAGGTGAAGGGCTAGCGACCGTCCCGCCCGGGCGGCGATTCCGGTTTCAGAACGGCACCACCTTGCCCTTTTTGGAAAACTTCATGTAGCCGATGTTGATGCCCAACCGGGCGCCGACGCCCAGCTTCACCGGCACGATGATGACCTTGTCGCGCTGCAGGTAATTGGCGGTGAAGCCGCCGACCAGATAGGCCTTGCCCTCGGCCGCCGGATAGCGGCGAAACAGGTCTTCGGTGTCATTGAGATTGTAGACCAGCGCAAAGGTTTTCGACCCGTCGCCGCCGAGATCAAAGCCGATCGACGGCCCGGTCCAGTGTACCGTCTGCTGCCCTTCCACCTTGTGAAACAGCGTGCCCGAACCATAGCGCAGCCCGACGACGACGGCGCCGCCTATCTCCTTGCCGACGATATAGGCGTTGGGCTGGCCGTATTTGGAAAAGGTCTGGCGCACCAGTTCGGCGAGGCCCTCGGCGCCCTTGCCGAAGACATCCTCCGCCGCGCCGAGCACATCGTCCTCGGCATAGGTCGCGGTCTTTTCGGGCGGCAGCGGTGCCGGTGTGTCGGCAGCGGCAGCTGCGACCGGTGCGGACGTCGTTTGCGAAAGCGTCGGCGTCGCTGCGCCCAGCATCAGCATCAGGATCGCTGCCGTCGAACGCTGCCGCATCTCAGTCTCCCTCAAATGTCACGGGCTTCATCGCCGCCGGCGCCTGAACGCCGCATGAGCCATGCTGTCGCGGCTTCCCGCCCGCAAGTCCCCATGCTAACCGGCGCGCCGAAGGCCAAGAGGTTTGGTGCGGCGGCCCTGTGCGGTTACGCACCCCAGGATAGGATTTGCCATGCGCGTTGCGATGATCGGTTCGGGCTATGTCGGCCTGGTGTCGGGCGCCTGCTTTGCCGATTTCGGCCATGATGTCGTCTGCGTCGACAAGGACCAGGGCAAGATCGACCGGCTGCACGCCGGCATCATGCCGATCTTCGAACCCGGGCTCGATGCGCTGGTCACCGGCAATGCCCGCGCCGGCCGGCTGACCTTCACCACCGATCTCGTCAGCGGCATCGCCGGTGCCGAAGCCATCTTCATCGCCGTCGGCACGCCGTCGCGGCGCGGCGATGGCCATGCCGATCTCAGCTATGTCTATGCCGCGGCGCGCGAAATCGCTGCCGCGATCAAGGGCTATACCGTCATCGTCACCAAATCGACCGTGCCGGTCGGCACCGGTGACGAAGTCGAGCGCATCATCCGCGAAGTGAACCCGCAAGCCGAATTCGCCGTCGTGTCGAATCCCGAGTTCCTGCGCGAAGGCGCCGCCATCGGCGATTTCAAGCGCCCCGATCGCATCGTTGTCGGCACCGATGACGCGCGCGCCCGCGAGGTGATGACCGAGCTGTATCGCCCGCTGTTCATCAACCATTCGCCGATCCTGTTCATGGGCCGCCGCACTGCCGAACTGACCAAATACGCCGCCAATGCGTTCCTTGCGACCAAGATCACCTTCATCAACGAAATCGCCGATCTGTGCGAAGCCGTCGGCGCCGATGTTCAGGATGTGTCGCGCGGCATCGGGCTCGACAATCGCATCGGCTCAAAATTCCTCCACGCCGGCCCCGGCTATGGCGGCAGTTGCTTCCCCAAGGACACGCTGGCGCTGGTCAAGACCGCACAGGACGCCGGCGCGCCGATCCGCATCGTCGAGACGGTCGCGGCGGTGAACGACCAGCGCAAGCGCGCGAGGGCCAAGAAGGTGATCGCGCTGGCCGGCGGTGATGTCCGCGGCAAGACGGTGGCGGTGCTCGGGCTGACCTTCAAGCCCAACACCGACGACATGCGCGATTCGCCCGCCATCGCCGTCATCCAGGCGCTGCAGGACGCCGGCGCCAGCATCCGCGCCTTTGATCCCGAAGGCACCGAACAGGCCAAGCAGGTGCTGACCGATGTCGATTATGCCAGCGATCCCTATGCCTGCCTGACCGGCGCCGATGTCGCCGTGCTGGTCACCGAATGGGATGCCTTTCGCGCACTCGACATGGACCGGGTGAAGACCCTGATGAAGACCCCGGCGATCGCCGACCTGCGCAATGTCTATCGCCCCGACGAGATGGCGCGGCGCGGGATCGCCTATGCCTCGATCGGGCGTTGAGCCGACAACATCGCGACAGGCGGTTGCCAAGCCCGGCCGATGCCGTTTATAGCCGCCATCGCGCGGAGTCGTGGGTGAGCGGCTGAAACCAGTAGTTTGCTAAACTGCCGATCTGGGTAACCGGATCCGAGGGTTCGAATCCCTCCGACTCCGCCAACATCCCCGTTTTCAACCGGTTCCATCCGGTTCCAATGGGGACACAAACCATTGAAAATTTCTGATAAAACCCCAGGAACCTTGTTCCGGGCCGTCCTCTCCTGTGTCCTGCGGTTCTGCCTCATGTGTGGGTGAACGTGTGGGAAAGGAGCGGGGGTGTGGGCAAGCTCTCGTCAAAGGCCCTCGCAAAGCTTGCTGCACCTGGCCGCCATGCCGACGGCGATGGGCTCTACACCCGAACGGATCTGCTCGAAAAGCGGCGAAAGATGATGAACGCTTGGGCAGACCTCAGTGCAGGGAACCGGCCAGCCCCAATATTATCGGCGCCTGGTTATTAAAAACCTGCCGCTGCGCCGGTCGTGGCTGCACACCAACAAAGCTGCCACCGCTCGAGGCAATGGTGAAAGGGGCAGCTCCGTCGGAGGCAAGCAAGGGACGCGAGATGCAGCCTGCGCTCGAATTGCTACGTGTATTCAGCGATGGTTCTTTCGAATTTTACGCCAGCAGAGCCAATTTCGGGTAGCAGGACGGACTTAAGTTCCCGTATATCCGATCCGTCATTTGGTCTTTTGCTGGCGGCCTCCTTCGTCGAACTCAAGCCGAAATTCCATCCAGCCGGCTATGCAAATCTGCCGGGCTGCGGCTCAGCTCGCCAATGAAGCAGCAAAATTCAACTTGCCGGGGGAACGGAAGCGGCTTGCTCAAGCGCATAACCGCGCCCCTGAAGGCACATTGCATAGCTGTTCTGCCATGCCGTCGCCTTTTGAGATTGTGCAGCGGCTGCCTGCTTTTGTTGTGTCTGGCTGGCGCGTCGATCCTGACGCTGGTTCATCCCTCCGGCAACTGCTCCCGCGGCAGCGCCTGCGCCGGCCTTGTCACCGATGTAATCGTCACGAACGGCGTCGGGTGCGTAAGGATGATTGTTTGCATCGACAGCGCCAACCACCGCGCCGGCTGTCGCGCCTTTCGCCGCACCCTTGGCCCGTCCGCCGGCTTGCGGCTTCGTGTTCGCTGTTGTCGGCGCGGCAGCCCCGGGGACATAGCCGGTCGTTTGCGACGCGCTGTTCTGACATTGCGCGGTGTCAAGTTGCGCCTGCTCGCCGGTCTGGTTGTTCAGCCCGCGAACGCCTGGCGGAAACGGCGTCATCGTCGTTCCGGGGCGTTCGGCAGAGGCTGACGCTGGCGCGACGGGTGTCTGCGCCAGTACTGGCAGCGCGATTGCGAGTGCCGCAAAGCCGGTGACAAGTGTCTTTTGCATTTCGCTCTCCATTACTGGCTTGGCAACTCACCCCGCCAGTTTTGAAATCATGGTCAGCACATCGGAAGTTTGCCGTCCCGATGGCCAGTGGCAGTGACCAAACCGAGACCCGTTTATTCTCCAGGCCGACGAGAAACTGACCCAATTTTGTCAGTATGCGCCGCGGTGGCCGACTATTTCGAAATGCATGCAGGAGAATCCGAAACCTATGTCCAGTTCCTTCGCCAAAGCCGGTATGGCCGTAATTCTGGCTTCGCAATGCGCAACACCTGCCCTGGCGGCCCCTGGCGATCGCATGACGGCGGCAAAGACGGCCCCCGCAAACAGCAAGCCGGCCCAAATGCCGGCAATGCCGACGCGCCCGACCAGCCAGCCCAGCACCGCGGCCGCGACGCGCCCGGTCACGACTGGCAATTCGTCGGCGCAGAAGCCCTATACGCAGCCAAAGGCGATGACGGCTGACAAGGCCTATGCCGGCAACCGGCCAAGCGTTCCGGCGAACGCCAGCAGCGGCAACGCCAACGCCAAGTCCAACTCCAAGTCCAACTACAACTCGAACTCCAACTCCAACAATGCCCGTCCCAGCGGCGGTAACAACACGATCATTGCCGGAAATACCGTTGTCGTTGCGGGCGGCAACCGGAACCCGAACGCATACCCTGTCTATCGCACGCCGAATGGTGGCTATTACCGTCCTCCCAATGGCGGTTATTATCGGCCGCCCCCGCCACCGATAGGCGGTTGGGGTGGCGGCTATTACCCCCCGCCACGTTATTATTATGACGATGGTCCTTCCGTCGGTGAGGTGATTGCCGGAGTCGCCGTTGTCGGTTCGCTGCTTTACGTACTGAGTGAGGCGACAAAACCCAAACAGCAGACGGTCGTCGTGCAAGGCAGTCCGCCACCGGTGCCGCCGCCGCCACAACCCTATGTGCCGCCAAAGAACTCTACCGGCGCACCGGCCAAGATCAGCGTCGATTTTGCCGGCCTCACCCCCGAAGCCCGGCCCTCGGCAAGTGTGTGCATTGCCGAAGCATCGCGACAGATCGGCGCCACCGGCGGCACCGAGATCCGCATCGGTCGCATTGTCGATGTCGAACCCGGCAATGGCGGCTATCGCTTCCGCGTCAACCTGATTGGCGTCTATCCCGACGAAACGCGCACCATCCCGATGTATTGCCGCGCAACGCCGGAGAAAATCGTCGAACTGACCTTTGGCTGAATCGAAAGTCTGACGGCCCGAAGTTTTTGGTATTTTGAAGTGATGCGAACCGCGTCGGAGGATCGCGAGGGTCAATCGACCAGTCGGGCGCCAGTCTCAACGGCGCGCATTGGTACCGAGTTCAGGTATTGCCCTGTCTAATCATCGTTCGCAATCGCCCTTAGCCGCTTTGCGTCGCGAATGGTCACGCGACCATAGCTGGTATCGATCAGTTGTTCCGCGACAAGCTGGCGAAGAATCTTGCCGACGGTGTTGCGGGTAAGCGCCGTGGCGCTGGCGAGCGTATCCTGGCTGCAAACAAAGCTTGCCGGCGGCGCCAGGCGGTAGACGCGGTGGCGCCAGCCACCCATTCGCAAAAGCGTCGCCGCAACGCGCCGCCGACTGTCGGCGATCAACAGATCAGCATGGGCGCCGGCAGACAGGAAGAATAGATCAGCAATGCCGCGCGATATCCATTCCCAGTCGCCAGGGTGGGTCGCGAGGCGGGTGCGCAGCGCCGCTTGCCGGACCATGCCGCATAACGTGTCCTGGCTGGCAACCACCGACCCGACCCGCGGCCCCCCTAATAACGGCGCATGGCCCCACCAGCTACCGGGCAGGCCGTTGTGGCCCGTGCCGGAATCGGCGCTGCCAATACTGGCGACAAAGGCGATTTGCCCGTCGCCGACACAATACAGGCCGCCTTCATCGTCGCCGCCATAGGTAATGCCACTGCCGGCAGAAAATCGCTGCCACGACAGATTGGCTATCATCCAGTCGCGAAAATCGGCTGGGCAGGCCGCGAGCCAGCCATGGCTGGCGACCATCGTGATTGCGGACTTTTGGCGCGGCGTCATGGGTCACCATGCCAAAACTCATTTCGGCGCACAATTGAACAATTCTTGTCAGAATTGACGCACCTCATCGGCTAGCAGCCGCACGGGGGCGCAATCCGCTGCGCACGACCTTGAAGGACAGGGATGGGCCGGGGATACAACATAATGCTGCTGGCATGCGCAATTACGGTCGCCGCCGGGCCGTTGCACGCGGCAGAGCCCGTCACCATCGACAATTTCATCCGCGCCGAAACCGATTTCTACATGAAGAGCGCGGTTGGCATGGGCTGTTTCGGCAAGCTTTGTCACACCCGCGGCCCGGTGCCGGTCGACAAGCAAAGCGTCATCCGCACCAACCTCGACACCCCGTACAGCATTGGTGTCTTTGATCTGACGACACCGGTGACGATCACGATGCCGGATGCCGGCAAACGGTTCCAGTCACTGCTCGTTTTGAGCCAGGACCATTACATCAAGCACGTCTCCTACGGCCCCGGGCCGGTGACGCTGACACAGGACCA
>JBBQKM010000084.1:0-9759 GCA_038326915.1 Sphingomonadales bacterium | reverse complement strand
ACACCGCGATCGACCGCGATGTCACCATCGAGCCGTTCGTCGTTTTCGGCCCCGGCGTGACCATCGCCAGCGGCAGCACGATCCGCGCCCACAGCCATGTCGAAGGGGCATCGATCGGCGAAAATTGCGACGTCGGGCCATTCGCCCGCCTGCGCCCCGGCACGATCCTCGGCGCCGGTGCCAAAATCGGCAATTTCGTCGAAACCAAAAAGGCCGTGTTCGGCGCCGGTGCCAAGGCCAACCATCTTTCGTACATCGGCGACGCCAGCGTCGGCGCCCGGACCAACATCGGCGCCGGCACAATCACCTGCAATTACGACGGCTTTTTCAAATACCGGACGACGATCGGTGAGGCCGCCTTCATCGGTTCCAATTCGGCGCTGGTCGCGCCGGTGACGATCGGCGACGGTGCCATCGTCGCCGCCGGCAGCACGATCACCGCCGATGTGCCCGCCGATGCGCTGGCGCTGGTGCGGCCGCCGCAGCTGGCAAAGCCGGGCTGGGCGGAGCGGTTCCGGGCGGCGGCATTGGCCAAGAAGCAGACATCACCCTCCTGAAAGTCTCGATTTCATGTGCGGAATCATCGGCATCCTTTCCACCCAGCCTGTCACCCAGCGGTTGGTCGATGGCCTGCGCCGGCTCGAATATCGCGGCTATGACAGTTCGGGCATCGCCACCATCCACGATGGCCGCATCGATCGCCGTCGCGCGCCGGGCAAGCTCGACAATCTTGTCGCCGTGCTCGCCGCCGACCCGCTGCCGGGCGTCAGCGGCATCGCCCACACTCGCTGGGCGACGCATGGCGCGCCGACGACCGACAATGCCCATCCGCATGCCACCGACCAGGTTGCGCTCGTCCACAACGGCATCATCGAAAATTTCAAGCCACTGCGCGCCGAGGTGCTCGCCGCCGGCCGCACACTGACATCGGACACCGACAGCGAAGTCGTCGCCCATCTGCTGACCATGGCGCTCGACGCCGGCGCCACCCCCGACCAGGCCGTCGCCGACACGCTGAAGCGGCTGCACGGCGCCTTCAGCTTTGCCATCATCTTCCGCGCCCACCCCGACCTGATGTACGGCGCCCGCCGCGGCTCGCCACTGGTGCTCGGCTATGGTGACGACGAGATGTTCCTTGGCTCCGATGCGCTCGGCCTCGCGCCCTTCACCAGTCGCATCGCCTATCTTGAGGAAGGCGACTGGGTGCGGATGACGCGCACATCGGCGCAGGTGTTCGATGCCGATGATCGCCCGGTGGCGCGCGCCGTCATCACCTCGTCAGCCTCGGCGGCGGTGATCGAAAAGGGCAATTATCGCCATTACATGGAAAAGGAGATCCACGAGCAGCCGATCGTCGTCGCCCAGACGCTGGGTGCCTATGTCGATCCGCTCGCCGAAACCATCCAGCTGCCGGCGCTGCCGTTCGACCTCGCGGGCGTCCGCCGCGTCCAGATCATCGCCTGCGGCACCAGCCTCTATGCCGGCCAGGTCGCCACCTATTGGCTCGAAAGCCTGGCGCGCATCCCCGTGCAGATCGAGAATGCCTCCGAATTTCGCTATCGCGACCCGGTCTATGAACCCGGCGGCCTGGCGCTGTTCATCTCGCAATCGGGCGAAACCGCCGATACGCTGGCGGCGCTGCGCCACGCCAGGGCCGGCGGCCAGCATATCGCCGCGGTCGTCAACGTCGCCACGTCATCGATGGCGCGCGAGGCCGATCTGGTGCTGCCGACCCACGCCGGTCCCGAAATCGGCGTCGCCAGCACCAAGGCGTTCACCTGCCAGCTCGCCGTGCTCGCCGCCTTTGCGATTGCGCTGGGCAAGGCGAAGGGCCGTATCGCGCCGCCAGAGGAAGCCCGGCTTGTCCATCTGTTGACCGAAATTCCCGCCGCGATGAATGCCGCGCTGAAGACCGAGGACACCATCCACGCGCTCGCCCAGCCGCTGTCGAAGGCACGCGACATCCTGTACATGGGGCGCGGCCCCGACTATCCGATGGCGCTGGAAGGCGCGCTGAAGCTGAAGGAAATCAGCTACATCCACGCTGAAGGCTATGCCGCCGGCGAATTGAAGCACGGCCCCATCGCGCTGATCGATGAAAATGTGCCGGTCATCGTCATCGCGCCGTCAGGCCCGCGCTTTGAAAAGACCGTGTCGAACATGCAGGAGGTGATGGCGCGCGGCGGCCTCGTCTATCTGCTGTCGGATGCCGAAGGCCTCGCCGAGCACGGCGGCAGCGCCACCGCGACAATCACCATGCCGACCGTCGATCCGTTCATCAGCCCGCTGGTCACGGCGGTGCCGATCCAGCTGCTCGCCTATCATGTTGCCTTGGCCAAGGGCACCGATGTCGACCAGCCGCGCAATTTGGCGAAAAGCGTCACGGTCGAATAGCGATCGGCTCCCGGCCACGGAAAAGCACGGGGGGCAGGTCATCACATCTGCGGGATCTTCTTACCGCTTGCCGAATGCGCGATAACCGACGCGACACGCCTGGCTCTCGTTTCCGGCCGCTTGGCCTCGTTGATCCAGCGCAGGACATTTCGGCGGTAGGATGGGGCGGCAGCATCGAAGAAGCGCCGCGCGCTTTCATCGGCCGCCAACCCTGACTGAAGGTCGTCTGGTACCAAAAGCGCGTCGACGGCGGCATTGGCGTCCCAGAGCCCCGATGCTTTCGACCGTTCGATCGCGGCATGGCCGGGCGCCAGCATGCGCCCCTCCGCTTCCAGCCTGTCGGCCCTGGCCTTGTAACTCTGCGCCCACGCCTGCTGCTTGCGGGGCGAAATCAGCTGCATGGTGCGGTCGTCATCGCGCTTGCGGGCGAGGCCGTCGATCCATCCATGGCAAAGCAGTTCATCCAGCAGGTCGATCCGGTCGATGAACTTTGCCGGCACCGATTTCTTGAACCTGACCAACCAGACACTGTCTTCGCGTTGATGATTGGCCGCGAGCCAGGCTCTGAGTTCGTCAAGGCTGGCGACCTCGACCTTTTCAAACCGTTCGGTCGCGATCACGCTATGGGCCGGGCAAATGCGCACATAAACAGCGAGATACCATAAATGCCCCGGTCGGCAATCGCTGCTTTCGGTTGCTTGCCGACGATGCCAGCGCCGCAGCGTTCGATCGGGTCTTCGATGCCGTGAAAATATTCGCCGGGATTGCCGTGTGGTCTCGACGCGTCCGGGAACGGCCTGCTAGCCTCCGGGCCGGCCATGTTCTTGTTGCTTCTTATCCTGATCCAGGCGCAAGCCGAGCCTCGCGCCGAGCCAGCCCCGGCCGATATTGTCGTCCTCGGCGAACGGCTCAAGGCCATGCGTTTCTCGGGCGGGGTCGACAAGCGCGGCGTCATCCAGTGCAAGATAAAGCGCTCGAGCGGCGATCCGGCGCTGGACGCCTTGCCGTGCAAGGCAATCCGCGCCTGCGCCGCGCGCGGGCTCGAGACCAAAGCCGCGGTGCAGGGGTGCATGCAGGAGCAGCTCGGGGCCTATATCAAGGCGCTGAGCACGCCAGCGACCCCTTGAACGGCGCCGTGCGCGTACCGCGCCGTTCGGCCGGTCGTCGCGGTGCAACCGATGCCACACAAGGTGCGGTTCATGGCCTTCGCGACCGGTGCAGGACATCACCGGCAGCGCCGGCTCGACAATGGCCGGTGCTTAAACCAGTGTCCGCGCCATGAAGCCCTTGTCGCACGCACAGCCTCTGGCCTGGCCGGTTCTGGCCTGGCCGGTCGTGGTCCTGGCCGGCGTTGTGGCACCGGCCGCGGCCCTGCTGATGCTTGTGGATGCGCCGGCGCCGGCACCGCTGGCTTTGGTTGGCGGCCCGATCCTCGCCCTGGGCCTGATGGGCGTCGGCATGATCGGCGCAGCCACGGCCGGACGGCTGTGGATCGGCGTCGTACTGGCGCTGCTGACCGGGGCCGGCCTTGTGGTGTTGGCGCGCACGCTCGGCATGTCGCCACTGCCGCACCCGGTCTCCACCGGGTTGGCCTTCATCATCGCCAGTTTCAGCTTTGCCGCGCGGGGCGCGCTGTTTGCCCGCAGCGCCGGCGCGAGAGGCTGGTGGATCGCGGTCTTCGTCGTCGCCGGCGAGGCGGCGATGCTGTTGACAGCCTCGGCCCGGCCGGGCGCGTTGCCGGGCTGGCTGCTGGTTCTGTTGCCCGCGCAATGGGCCAGCACCGCGATCCAGACGGCGCTCACGGGGACCGGCACACGCGCGGCAAGTTCGGCCTTGCTGGCGCTTGCCGGCACGGCGGCAGTGACGCTGCTCGTGGCCCGGCTAGGGCCACGCCGCTGGCCCTATGCGCTTATGTTCACGGCGTGGCTCGGCCTGTCCGCGCTCGTTTGGTATCGGCCCGGCACGCCGATGCCGCGCGCCGATCTTGCCATCGCGGTCGCACCGGCCGGGCCGATCGCGCCCATCGCCACGGCACCGCCCGACGCCGCCACTGCCAGCGCGCTCGCCCGCATCCGGCGCCAGATCGCGAAATGGCCCGCGGCTGCCGAACCAGACCCTGCCCAACGGGCGCGCAACCTGCTGCTCATCGCCGCTGTCGCCGACCTTTACGATACCGAACCGCTGCAATCCCATCTGCCAGCGCTGGTCGCGGCCGAATTGCAGGCGCGCCTGCCGGCCGAAGGGCGTGCTGGCATCCTCGCCGCCATTGCCGCCGATCCCGCCGCCGGCAGCGTCGCCGCGCGCGAAACCCTTCCGGTGCTCGGCCTGCCCGCCAATGTCGGGGATGAAGCACCGGCGCGGAATCGGATGGGGCTGTATGCAGCGCGGTTGGGCGGGCAATAATCGTCATCCGAAGGACCGGAAAACGAGACAATGGCCATTCGCACTCTGGCGCCGGGCCGACACCCGCCACGGCACAAGCCGCAGCGGGTGTCATTTTGTCAGATCAGAAGCGCTGGCCGACGCGGACGCCGAAGAACTGCGGCCGGATGACGAAGGTGCGCGATGAATTTGCGCACAGCTGGATCGAGCAGAAGGTGTTCCGCGTCAGCTCACCACGCTTGTCGAAGGCGTTGTTGAGGAAGACGTCGAAGGTCAGATTGCCCTTCTTGATGCCCGCCGAAAAGTCGAACGACACAAAGCCCGGCGTGTTGCCCAGCAGCGCATTGTCATCGACATTCAGGTTCTGCGTCGCGTTGGTCTGATACAGCGCGGCGCCCTGGATATAGAAGTTGGCGTTCTTGAGCTCGGTATCATAGCGCACCGACGTCGTGCCCTTGAACTTGGGCTGGCGCGGCAGGCGGGTGCCATCGACCGCGGCGACGCTGGGGATCGGCGGGCTGGACCCGGGAACGGGCGTGCCAGCAGCGCACGTCGACAGCTGCGTGATCGTCAGGGTCGTGAGATTGGCGTCGAAGTTGCAGAAATCACCCTTCAACTTGCCGTCATTGAACGCACCCGAGGTCGAGATGGTGAACTTGTCGAGCTTCAGGTCGGCATCGAATTCGATGCCCTTGACCTCGGCCTTGCCGGCATTGCCGGTAAAGCCGGCGCCCTGAGCGCCCGAAATCACGACGCCATATTGGATGTTATCCCACTTTTCATAGTAAATGGCGGCGTTGAAACGGAAGATGTTGTTCCACGTCGTCTTCACGCCGATTTCGAAGTTGCTGAGCGTTTCGGACTGGAAGCCCGGCGCTGCGACGATGACACCGGGGCTCCGGCCGATGCGCAACGGCCGGTTGTAACCGCCGGGGCGGAAGCCGGTCGAATAGTTGAAATAGAGCATTTTCGAAGGCTCGAACTGCCAGTTGAGCGCGACCTTGTGGGTTTCGCCCTGTTCCTTGTAGCGCCCGACCTGGTCGGCAGCCGTGCGGTTGGTGTTGAGGCACTGCAGGCGTTCGACCGGGAACGGCACCGTGCAGCCCTGGCCGCCGGTCGGCACATCGAGCGCTGCGCTGCTCGCGGCCGAACCGGAGACGCCGGCAAAGCCGACGCGCTGCGATTCGGTCCAGAAATAGCGGATGCCGCCGGTGATCTTCAGGGTCGGCGTGATATTGTAATGGCCTTCGGCAAAGATGGCATAGTCCTTGTACCGCACATCCTGTTCGGTCAGGTAAAAGGCGTCACGCTTCACCGCCGGCGAGCCGAGCTCCATCGTGCCGCCCTGGGACGTGGGGATGCCAAATCCGTCGAGGTTTTCCGTGTTCCCCTCACAGCCGGCGTCAGAGCTGTACGAGCAGGCCGCGGTATAGCCCGGGCTCTCGCCAAGGCCATGAATGCCATAGTCGTCGTTGATCTCGATCTTCTGGCTCTGGAAGAACCCGCCGACCGTGACATCGAACGGCCAGGTCTTCGGCGTCGTCAGTCGCAATTCCTGCGTGAACGTCTTGTTGCGGGTATCGCCCTGGTAGAATTGCGTCGGGTTGAGCAATTTCGTGCACTTCAGCGACGCGCCCGATCCGCTGCAACCCGATTTGTCGAAGAACTGCAGATAGCTTTCATAGCCGCCGCCGAAGCCATCATAGGTGACGGTGTAGTAGCTGTAGTCGTTGAGCAGCTTGCGCTGGCGCTGGAAATAGCCGGTTGCCGAAACGATGTCCCAGTCGCCGATGTGGCCGTGGATGCTCAGCGAGGCCTGGTACCATTTGTCGTCGTTGCGGGTGCTGTCGTAATCATGGACCTCGAGATCGTTGAGGCGCGGATCGAAGCCGAAATAGCCGCGGGCGATCTGGCGCTGCGCGGTCACCGTCGGCGTGATTTCCCAGCCGTCAGCGGGTTCCCACAGCAACGACAGCCGGCCGCCGACTTCGTCGATCGAATTATAGTTATCCTTGGCGATCGCCGAATTGTCGAGCGTGAAGCTGGTCAGCAGATTGTTGTCGCCCAGCGCCAGCACCGACGGGCTGCCATTGTTGAACGTGCCGTTGTTGGGGGTGTTGTCGACATAGCCGCCATCTTTGCGGTAATAGCCCATCGCCCGCACCGCCAGCGTTTCGCCGAGCGGGATGTTGATGAAGGCCTGCGCCTGGCCGCCCCAGCCGCCGGGGCCATATTTGTTGCCTTCGAGATCATATCCGGCCTCGAACTGGCCGATCTTGGGCTTGTTGGTGATCAGGCGGACCGTACCGGCGAGCGATCCGGCGCCGAACAGCGTGCCCTGCGGACCCGACAGCGCCTCGATGCGCGCCAGGTCATAGACATGGACATCGGGCACTTCAGTGCCGGCAATCGGGATGTCGTCGAGGTAGAAACCAACCGAAGGATAGGCGCCGCCGGCGGGCACGATGCCACGAAAGAAAATCTCGTTGCGGCCCGGCCCGAGCCCGGCGAACGAGACCGACGGCAGCAGCGCGGCGAAATCGGAAAGCCCCTTCACCTGCCGTTGCGCCAGCGTATCGCCGGTCAGCGCCTGGATCGAGATCGGCACCTTCTGGATGCTTTCGGACGTGCGCGTCGCGGTGACGATGATGTCGCCAAAGCCTTCGGCGGAGGGCGGCGGCGCTTCGGCCGCGGCTTCAGCGGCGAACGCCGGCGCGGCGAGGCCGGAAAGCATGGTCGTAACACTCAACAGCCCGAGCAGGCGCGAGTTGCGGCGAGATTGCATCTTCATGATCGAGACCCCTTTTTATCAAAACGAGTCCCTCCCCCGATCGCACCGCCCTTGCGCCTTGGCGCCTTGGCGTTTTGCATTCGCGCTGTATCGCTGCCAAGGCGCCGTTTTCGGCGTCACTCTTCGCGAACGCAGCACGCACAGCCAGGTCGTGGACAGATACGCAGACAACCTCCGCACAACGGTGCGGCCGCATTGAAAACATTGCAATTTTAACAACAGATACCCGCTGAACGTCCGGTAAAGTCAGCCTTTCGTGCCAATTGCGTCACCGTTATAATGCTGTAACAAAGCAGATAGTCAATGCTCCATTTACCCCATATCGCCCGCCGATTGTGCGCCTGCACAATCGGCGTTATTGCGCTTGAACGCCAATGGGGTCGCCGATGCAAACCACCCGCACTGCCCCGCTGACCACCGGTTCCGCAGACGGCGAACCCGCGCAAATCGCGGCGCTCGCCAGCGCCACGCGGCTGCTGGAAACGGCGCCCGCGGCGGCGCTGGCGCAAGCCGAGGCGATCCTGCAGCAATCCCCCGACCTGCCCGCCGCCGAGCTGCTGGCGTGCCAGGCGCTGCGCCGGCTGGGCCAGCCGCAGGCCGCGCTGCCGCGGCTGGCGGCGCTGGCGCAAGGCCAGCCGCGCGTGCCGGCGGTGACCTGGGAACTGGCGCAGGCAGCAAGCGACGTGGGCGATACCGAGCAGGCGATCAGCGCATTGCGGAGCCTCACCGCGCAATTGCCCGCGGTCGCCGACGGCTGGTTCCTGCTGGCAAAGCAGCTGCGCAAGGCCGGCGACAGCGACCCCGCCTGGCGCGCCGATCTGGCTGGCATCCAGGCCGCGGCGCGCGATCCGGAATTGCTCGATGCCGCCGTGGCGATGAACGAGGGCCGCCTCGATGACAGCGAAGCCATGCTGAACGCGCGGCTGCAGCGCCTGCCCGAAGACCCGTCGGCGCTGCGCCTGTCGGGCGAAATCCAGTGGCGGCGCGGCGACATGGCGGCAGCGCTGGCGTTGGTCGAACGCGCGGTCGCGGTCGCGCCGGGGTTCGACCGGGCGCGCGAGTTCCTGATCAGGCTGCTGCTGCAGAGCAACCGGCTGACCGAGGCGCTGGGCCATGCCGAAACGCTCGGCGCCTCGCCGGTGAAAAGCCCCGGCCACGACCTCATCATGGCCTCGGTGCTGGTGCGGCTGGGCGAACAGGACCGCGCGCGCGCCATCTATGAACGGCTGCTCGCGGCGCAGCCCGGCCAGCCGCCGGTGTGGCAGAATCTCGGCCATGTGCTGAAGACGCTGGGCCAGCAGGCAGCAGCCGTCGATGCCTATCGCCGGGCCGTCACCCTGGCGCCGACGATGGGCGAAGCCTGGTGGAGCCTCGCCAATCTGAAGACCGCCCAGCTTGGCGACGCCGACATCGCCGCGATGCAGGCGGCGTTGGCGGTGGCGACACAGGAGGAGGATGTGTTCCACCTGCACTTCGCGCTGGGCAAGGCGCTGGAGGATGCGCGGGATTATTCCGCCTCGTTCCGCCATTACGACCAGGGCAATCGCCTGCGCCGGGCGCTGATTCGCCACGATGCCGACGCCTTTTCCGCCGAAGTCGCGGCGACGGCCGGTGCCTTTACCGCGGCGTTCATCGCGACACGCGGCGACAGCGGCTGCCCGGCGCCCGATCCGATCTTCATCGTCGGGCTGCCACGGTCGGGGTCGACGCTGGTCGAGCAGATCCTGTCGAGCCATTCGCAGGTCGAAGGCACGATGGAACTGCCCGAGATGATGATGATCGCCAGCCGGCTGCAAGCGCGCGTCGATGACAGCGAATTTGCCGATTTCGGCGCGATGATTGCCGCGCTGACACCGGCCGACCGGCTGCGGCTGGGCGAGGAATATCTCGACCGCACCAGGGTCCACCGCCGCAGCGACCGGCCGCTGTTCATCGACAAGCTGCCCAACAATTGGCAGCACGTCGGGCTGATCGGGCTGATCCTGCCCAATGCCCGCATCATCGACGCGCGTCGCCATCCGCTGTCGTGCTGCTTTTCAGGCTGGAAGCAGCATTTCGCGCGCGGCCAGACCTTTTCCTACGATCTGGGCGATATCGGCCGCTACTACCGCGACTATGTCGGGCTGATGGCCGCCTATGACGCCGCCGCGCCCGGCGCGGTGCACCGCGTTTTCTATGAAGACATGGTCGCC
>JBBQKM010000083.1:0-9779 GCA_038326915.1 Sphingomonadales bacterium | reverse complement strand
GCTCGAGGCCCTGGTGGCAATGCTCGGCGACGAACTGGCGGCGTTGCCCCGACTGCAAGACGCGGCGTTTGCGGCGCGCGCTCACCGGCTGCGCGGATCGGCCGGCAGCCTGGGATTCCCGGCGCTGGCAGTGGCGTTGCTGGCACTGGAAACCGCCATCGCAACTGGCGCGCCAGCGCCCATCGGCGAAGCGCTCGCGCAGCTGCCAATGCTGCACGCCGCCGGGGTCGCCGCGCTGCCGGCCAGCGATCATGCTGCTGGCGCGAGGAAACTATAGCCCTCGCCCTGCCGGGTGACGATGCGCGGCGACGGCTGGTGCCCGGCCGCCAGCTTGCGGCGGACGCGGCTGACCATGACATCGATCGTCCGCGCCTTGGATTGGCTTTCGGCCGAAGCCACCACCTCGAGCAGATAGTCGCGGCTCAGCGCGACACCATTGGCCTGGGCAAGCGCGGCGAGCAGATCGAATTCGGCACGGGTCAGGCGAATCAGCGCGCCGCCGGGATCGGCGAGTTCGCGGCGCACCAGGTCGAGCGTCCAGCCGGCAATATCGAGCACCGGGACGCCGCCTGACAGCGGCCGCGGCGCCGGCGTCTCATGGCGGTAACGGCGCAGCACCGCGCGCACCCGCGCCAGCAGTTCGCGCAGTTCGACCGGCTTGACGATGTAATCGTCGCCGCCGGTTTCAAGCCCGCGGACGCGATCATCGGCAGCACCGAGGCTGGTCAGGAAGATCACCCCGCAATCGCGCGACGCGCGCAGCCGGGGCACGAGATCAAAGCCCGATCCATCGGGCAGGTTGACATCGATGATGGCGAGATCGACGGCGCATTCGGTGAACATCGCCAGGCCCTGCGCCGCATCACCGGCGATGCGCGCTGAAAATTCATTGGCCATCAGATAGCCGGCAACGATCTCCGCAACGATGGGATCGTCCTCGATGATCAGGATTGTCGCGGCGTTGTTGATGGAAGCCATGAAAAGCCCAGCAAACCGCGGCAGTTGCGGCGGCGTCGTTGTTGCAGACTGGTTGCGCCGCAACAATAGGCCGATTGTCCCAAGGTGCCGGGCGTTCCGGCGAGCAGCGATCAGCCAACCAGCGTTTCGACCTGGGCGCTGATGATGCTGCGCGCCATGTCGGGCGGCAGCTTCTGTTCATACCGCAACCGCGCCCAGGTATCGAGGCTGAGCAGCAGGTCGAGCGTTTCAAAGGCCACCGCATTGCCGGCCAGATGCGGTGGCATCAACGCCTGCAGCCGGGCTCTCAGCAATGTGACGGCGCGTTCGTGATAAGCCTGGATCGTCGGCGATTCGTGGCGATGCGCATCGGCAGCCCGCTTGAACGGCAGCAACCGCTCATAGATCGCAAAGCGCCTGTCGATGGCCTCGAACAGCTGCGGCCGCCACCCCGACGATTCGAAAGGCGCCAGTGCCGACATGTAGAAGCGACCCAGCTGGATGGTCATTTCGGCGTAAAGGCTCTCCATTTCCTTGAAGTGCCGGAAGACGCTGCGCAGCCCGACCTGTGCGCGCGCCGCGACATCTTCGGCGCTCGGCGAAATCGCGCCATTTTCGACAAGTGCCAGCATCGCCGCAACAATCCGGTCACGGCTTTGTTCGGACCGGCGACGGCGACCATCGGTCGAGGGCAAGGCGCTGTTCATCAGTGCCAACGTAACTTGTCCCATCAATTTGACCAATAGATATAGGTCTCGCCATCGCGCGCCGGTGTGCCGAGCGGTCGGTCGATCGCGATCGGCGAGCGGATCAGCGAACCCCAGGCCGGCGGCTGCTGGCTGGCGTCATGCGCCTTCAGCCTGGCCAGCAGCGCCGCGACGATGGTCGGATTGAACGCCGCGACATCGGTTTTTTCATTGGGGTCGCTGGCCAAATCGAACAGCAGTTCCTGCCGTGGCAGGTCGAGCGACTGGAGTTTCCAGTTGCCGTCGCGAACGACCCGGTAATCGCCGCTGCGCCAGAACAATGTCTGGTGTGGCACGCCGGCGGCGATGCCCGCGACGAACGGCAGCACATCGACGCCATCAACGGTGCGATCGGCCGGCAGCGGCGCCCCCGCCGCCGCCGACGCGGTCGCATAGATATCGAAATGGCTGATCATCGGCGCATAGCGCGTTCCCGGCACGATCCGGCCCGGCCAGCGCATCAGGAACGGCACGTGCGAGCCGCCTTCGAAAAATGTTGCCTTCCAGCCGCGGAACGGGCGGTTGACCTCGGGCAGTCCGATATAGTGCGCGCCGCCATTGTCCGATGTGAAGATCACCAGCGTGTTGTCGTCGAGACCTTGGGCCTTCAGCTCCGCCATCACGCGGCCGACGCCGCGATCGACGGAGCGGATCATCGCCGCATAGACGCGCAAGCGGTGGTCCTTGATCTGCGGCAGCGCGTCATAATCGGATTTCAGCGCCTGCAGCGGTGTATGGGGCGCGTTGTAAGCGAGATACATGAAGAACGGCCGGTTGCGATTCGCCTTGATCGTGGTCACCGCCTGGTCGGTCAGATAGTCAGTCATGTATCTGTTCGGCGCAAAGCGCGGCGCGCCATTATACTGCACGCTGAACGGCAGATTGGCCCACAGGAACTTGTCGATCGGATCGAAATCCTGCCTGGAATTGACGACATCGGGGTCGTTGTCGGGCAGGTATTTCTGCCCGCCGATGATGAAGCCCAGCGATTCGTCAAAGCCCTGGTCCTCGGGCCGCATGCCGCTGGCCTCGCCAAGGTGCCATTTGCCGAGATGGAGCGTGTGGTAGCCACGCGATTGCAGTTGTTCGGCGATGGTGATCTCGCTGGCCGGCACGCCCTTGGCCCCCGGCGGTGCGGCCTTCGCCGCAGCTTCCTCGTCGAAGATCGTTTTGTGTTCCCAGTTCGACGGAAATTCGGCGATGGTGCGCGCGAACATCGCATCGGGGCGGAACAGGCTGGTCGGGAACCACGCCGGCAATCGCGTATCGGTCGGCGTGAATTCATAGCCGAAGCGCGTCGGATATCGCCCGGTCATCAGCGCGGCGCGCGACGGCGCGCAGGTCGCATTGCCGGCATAGCCGTTGGCAAAGACAACGCCGTCATTGCCGATCGCATCGATATTGGGCGTCGCCACCCCGCCGGCGCCGGTGCCGGTGATTGTGACATCGTTGTAGCCAAGGTCATCGGCCATGATCAGGATGATATTGGGCGGCCGCGCCCCTGCTGGCGGCACATCCGGGCCTTGATTCCAGTTTACTGCGTGATTGGGCGCGGTCGGCCCCGCCATCCAGCCGGCCATGTGCAGCTTGATATAGTCACGCGAGGCAAAAACGCCCGCGGCGAGCGCCGCCGTGGTGCCGAGCAGGACAAGCGGCCATTTCTTCATCACCGTCCCCCGATTGCGCCCGGCAGCGCCCAGAACCATCGACCCGAATCAGCGCGCCGAAAAGCGCCTGTAGCCAAGCGCTAGCACGCCGATCATTACGGCCTCCACTGTCATCGGCTGGATCGCTGTCGGCGCCATGCCGTCGATCAGGATCGAGATCACCCGGCCGAACAGCGCGATCCCGAGCATCAGGATCGGCACCAGCAGCGGCCGCGCCTCGCCGCGCCAGGCGCCGAGCAGCGCAAACACCGACGCGCCGATGAAAAAGCCGGGGAAATCGGCGCGCAAGGTCGCCATGCCCTGGCTGCCGATCGGCGACAGGAAAAACGCCGCTGCCGGCTTCGATGGTGCCACCAGAAAGGCGAGCCCGATGGCGATGTTGAACAGGCCGACCAGCCCGATGACGACCCGCATGACGTTGCGCAAGACAGTCTCTCCCCCTGAAGTTGCTACAAGCTAGACGGCTTTCGTCGGACTGGCAAGATTTCGGCATTGAAAGTGCCATAATCACGGTGCATCATCGGCCGGGTTGGCGAGGTGGATGCGATGCGATTGATCGGCAAGCTGGCGCTGGGCGCCGCCGCGCTCGCGCTGGCGGCGGGGATCGGCGTAAAGCTCTTCCAGCCGCAGCTCGGCGTGATGGCGCTGCAGCGCGTCGCCGCCGAACGCGTCGGCCGCGACGTCACCGCCGGGCTGGCGGATGGCCTGCACGTCATCGTCTGCGGTAGTGGCTCCCCCCTCCCTGATCCGACCCGCGCCGGCCCGTGCACGATCATCATCGCCGGCCGCCACATCTATCAGGTCGACGCCGGCGAGGGCGGCACGCGCAAGCTGAGCCAGCTCGGCCTGCCGATCGGCCGCATCGAAGGGCTGTTCCTGACGCATTTCCATTCCGATCACATCGATGGCCTGGGGCCGCTGATGCTGCTGCGCTGGTCGGGCCGGTCGAACACCATCCCGCTGCCGATCCACGGCCCGCCCGGCGTCGATCAGGTCGTCGCTGGCTTCAACGCTGCCTACCGGCTCGACAATGGCTATCGCACCGCCCACCACGGGCCGCGGATCATGCCGCCGTCGGGCGCCGGCGGGGTCGCCATGCCCTTTGCCATCACCGATGCGCCGGTCGTGGTCATGGATGCCGATGGCGTGAAGATCACGGCTTTCCCGGTCAATCACACGCCGGTGCAGCCGGCGGTCGGCTATCGTTTCGACTACAAGGGCCGGTCGGTGGTGCTGAGCGGCGATACCGCCGCATCGCCGTCACTGGTGCGCGCCGCGACCGGCGCCGACCTGCTGGTCCATGAAGCGTTGCAGCCAAGGCTGGTAAAGATCCTGACCGCGGCCCTTGCCAAGGCCGGCCAGGCCAATACCGCCCAGATCACCCGCGACATCCTCGATTACCATGCCTCGCCCGAACAGGCTGCCGATGCGGCGCGGGCGGCCGGCGTGGACGCGCTGCTGCTCAACCATATCGTGCCGCCGCTACCGCTGGCCTTTGCCTATCCGGCGTTCCTCGGCGACGCTGCCAAACATTTTACCGGGCCGATCACCATCGGCGAAGATGGCATGATGATCGACCTGCCTACCGGCAGCGACTCCATCACGACGAGGAAGTTGCTGTGACGACGGACCCCTATATCCTCTATGGCGCGCTCGGATCGCCCTATTCGATGAAGATGCGCGCCGTGCTGCGCTATCGCCGCCTGCCGCACCGCTGGGTGCACGGGCCAGAGGCGATGGCCATCGCCGGATCGAAGGTCAAGGCGCCGGTGATCCCGGTGCTCGAATATCCCGATGGCAGTTTCCGCAACGATTCGACGCCGTTGATCCATGACCTCGAGACGCGGCATCCCGAACGATCGATCATGCCGCCCGACCCGGCGCAGGCCTTCCTTGCGGCGCTTATCGAGGATTTTGCCGACGAATGGCTGACCAAGGCAATGTTCGGCTATCGCTGGCTGCGTGATGTCGACCAGATCCAGATGAGCCGCTGGCTGGCGTTCGACCAGATGAAGGGTGGCGACCGCGATCGCTCGCAGGCAGCGGCAGAGATGTTCCGCGCCCGGCAGGTCGGCCGCATGGCGATCGTCGGCTGTACCGAGGCGAATTTCCCGCTGATCGAGGCCTCGACCCGCGCCGTGCTGGCCGCGCTGGAGGCGCATGTCACGACACGCCACTGCCTGTTCGGCACGCGGCCGTCGCTCGCCGAGTTCGCCATCTTTGGCCAGGTCTCGCAACTCGGCGTCGACCCGACGCCCGAAGCAATGTTGCGCGCCGACTATCCCTACACGCTGCGCTGGCTGCTCCATATCGACGACATGGGCGGCATCGACGGCGAATGGGATGCACCCGACGCGCCGGTAGCGCCTGTGCTGGCGGCGCTGCTCGGCATCATCGGGGAGGTGTACTTCCCCTTTTTGATCGCGAATGCCGCGGCGTTGGCTTCAGGGTCGGAGACGTTCGCCTTCGCCGCGATGGGGCATGACTACGCGCAGGGGACGTTCAAATATCAGGCAAAATGCCTCGCAGAACTGCGCCGCTACCACGCCGCGCTCCCCGCCGAGGCGCAGGCGCGGTTGGCACCGGTGCTGGCCGAGGCCGGCTGCCTTGCGCCGTTGACGGCATGAAGCGGCTTGGCGCTGCGACGACGGCGCTGTTGCTCGCCACCGCCGCGGCCCCGGTGCCCGCGCCGGTTGCACCTGCTCGCCCCAATATCGTTATCCTGCTCGCCGACGACTGGGGGTTCACCGATGTCGGCGCCTATGGCGGCGAGATCGCCACGCCCAACATCGATGCGCTCGCCGCCACCGGCGTGCGGTTTTCGAACTTCCACGTCGCCGGCAGCTGCGCGCCGACCCGCGCCATGCTGCAAACCGGCGTCGGCAACCACCGTTCCGGCCTGGGCAACATGCCCGAGACCATCCCGCCCGAGCATCGCGGTCGGCCCGGCTATGACGCCGAACTCAATGATCGCGTCGTCACCATCGCCGATCAACTGCGCGCCGCCGGCTATCGCACCTATCTCACCGGCAAATGGCATCTCGGCAATCGGCCGAGCAATTTGCCGACGGCGAGGGGCTATGACCGCGCCTTTGCGCTCGGCCAGTCGGGTGCCGACAATTTCGAGGAAAAGGCCAATCTGCTACTTTACGACAAGGCAGCGTGGACCGAAAACGGCAAGCCAGCGCATTTGCCCAGGGATTATTATTCGTCGCGTTTCATCGTCGACCGGATGATCCGCTACGTCGACGCCGGCAAGGCGAGCGGCAAGCCGTTCCTCGCCTCGGTCAATTTCCTCGCCAATCATATCCCGGTGCAGGCGCCCGACAGCGACATCGCCGCCTACGAGGACCGCTATACCGCCGGCTGGACCGCATTGCGCGCGGCGCGCCGCAAAGGCGCCATCGCCAAGGGCCTGATGCCGCGCGGCATGGCGATGGTGACGATGAATACCACCGGCGACTGGCAGGCGTTGAAACCCGCCGAACGCGCCGCCCGTGCCCGCGCCATGGCGGCCTATGGCGGCATGGCGACGGCGATGGACCGCGAGATCGGACGGCTCGTCGCGCATCTGAAAGCGACCGGACAGTATGACAACACCGTGTTCGTGTTCCTGTCCGACAATGGCGGGGAGGCGATCGATCCGATGGCGAAACCGTTCAGCGCGGCGATGGCGCGGCTCTATTACAACCAGAACCCCGACCAGCAGGGCCGCCCCGGCAGCCTGACCGCGATCGGGACCAGCTTTGCCAGCGCCGTGTCGTCGCCGCTGCGAGGCTATAAATTCACCGCCAGCGAAGGCGGGTTGCGCGTGCCGCTGATCATCGCCTGGCCGGGCAATCCGGCGCTGCGCCGGGGCAGCGTCGCGCGTGGCTTTGCCCATGTCACCGATGTCGCGCCGACCCTGCTTGCGGCCGCCGGCGTCGCGCCGCAGCGAGGCAATTTCGCCGGCCACCGCGTCGAGCCGATGACCGGGCACGACCTGACGCCGCTGCTGACCGGCACTGCATTAGACGTGCGCGCCCCCGGCAAAGCCCTGGGCTATGAACTGTCGGGCAATGCCGTGTTGTTCCGCGGCGACCTCAAGCTCGTGAAGAACCTCACGCCCTATGGCGACGGCGGCTGGCACCTTTACGACATCATCGCCGATCCCGGCGAAACGCAGGATCTTGCCGCCGCAAACCCCGCCGCGTTCCGCGCCATGCAGGCCGAATATGCGGCCTTTGCGAGACGCGACCAGGTCCTTGCCATGCCTGCCGGCTACGCGGCCCCAAAACAGGTCGAAGCCAATGCGTTGGACGAGCTGCTGGTACCGCGGCTGCTTAAGCTCGCCCCCTGGCTGGCCGGCGCGCTCGGCCTTGTCATCGGCGGCATCATCGCCTGGCGGCGACGCGCCAGAGCCTAGCGCCATGCCGGACTTTTGACAGTCCGGCGCCAGCGTGACACTCTTGGCGCAACGATAGCACCCGGGTCGCCAAACGGGGGCGGGCATGACCCAAGCGGACACGGCGTCATCGCAGGGCAGCGGCGGCGGATTATCGAACCTGGTGAAGTTCAGCCTCGTCACGCTGGCAGCGATCGCTGTCGGCCTGCTAATCTGGTTCCTGCCCTTCGGCCAGACGATCATCAGCGACAGCGACAAGCGCAACCAGCGCGACCTTGCCATCGCCGCCAGCGGGCTCGAAACCTGGTCCGACGCCGTCCGCACCGTCGCCATCACCAATTTCATCCGCGGCCGCGTCACCGCAATCGAAAACGGCGACCGCGACATCGCCGACAAATGGACCCATCGCGCGCGTTTCCGCCACCCGATCCTCGGCGAATACAAGGTGCTGTACAACGTCGGCAGCGAGGCCGACTGCTCGGCGCTCGCCAATACTATTTCGGACCGCGAGGGCACTTTGCCCTTCGTCCGCAGCTATCTGTTCGGCGCCGGCACGATGCTGAAGGTGATCGGCAACTTCGCTGTCGCCGACATCCTGCGCCAGGACAGCCAGCCGTTTCCGCGCAACATGGCGGCCAACGACGTGTCGCCGGCGGCCGGCCCCTATGTCGCCAACATCCTCAACACCGATACGGCGAAAGTGCCGGCCGTTGCCGACCTGCGCGTCTGCTATGGCGCCGTCATCCCGCTCGACCGGCTGCTGATCATCGACCGCGCCGCCCGCGAATTTTCCAACCTGCTGGTGCTCGACAGCGCCCGCCGCATCGTCGCCCAGGTCGGCAGCGAACCCATCCCGCTGCAATCGCTTGATGGCCTTGCTCCGGAAGGCTCGGTGCTCGTCGACACGCTGAAGGCGTCGGTCGGCCAGAAACAGGATCAGGCGAACAAGCCCAAACCCATCGTCGACAGCCTCGACCCGGTCGATCTGCATATCGCCGGCAAGACGATGCGCGCCTATGTCCGGCCCTTCCACCCGGCGCGCTTTCCGGCGTGTGCGCCCGCGGGCCAGCCCGCCACCATGGCTTCGGGGGAATGTTTCGTCGTCGGGCTGATGCCCAAGGCCAATGTCTGGCGGCAGATCGCGACGCCGCCGCTGACCCTGGTCTTCGGCCTGGGGCTCGCCATCGGTATCGTCGTCATGCTGCTGCCGTCGCTGCGGCTGGTGCTGCTGGGGCCGCGCGAGGCGATCGGCAAGGCCGAAGCCATCGGCATCGCACTCGGCCTGCCCGCCGCCGCAAGTCTTGCCACGCTCGTGGTGCTGTTCGCCACCGATGTGACCGTCCACCGTCACGCCGCCGACACGACCGCGACCCGGATTGCCACCACGGCGGCCGAGGCCGGGCGCAAGCACCTCGCGGCGGCGCTCGCCCACGCCGGCACGATGGCGCGCCAGCTTTCGGTCGCCGACCCCCGCAGCTTCGGCGACGGTTTTCGCACGCTGGAGGCGGCGCGCCTCGCGGTGCCGCAGCAGCCCGATCCCGATGTCACCGCCATCGCGCCGTTCGCGCGCGCCTGCGTCGACGCGGCACTGCCCCGCCGTGCCGACCGCGCCGGACGGCCGCCAGATTACACCCCCATCGGCCTGCAGCTCGCAGTCAACCCGCGCCCGCTGCGCTGCGCAACGGCCCCCATCTGCAGCGACGGCACGACGCGGCCCGATCACCCGCCACTGGTTGAATCGATCGGGCTTTACACCAATCGCGGCTATGCGGTGCCCGGCACCCGCACCATCGCCTGCCGCAGTTTCTTCGGCGGCCGGTCACAGCTCGCCGGTCGCAACTATTTCCAGCGCATCATCACCAACGACGCCTCGCAGGGCGACGGCGGGCCGCCAGCGCGCCCCTATGCGATCGAACAGGTGCTGTCGCAGCCCGATGGCCTGAACAAGACCGTCGTCACCTTCCGCGCCGACCGCCTACCCGCGGGCTATCTGCCCGGCGATCGGCAGGAACGGGTTGCCTATGT
>JBBQKM010000082.1:0-9804 GCA_038326915.1 Sphingomonadales bacterium | reverse complement strand
CATGCCCAGCGATTTGCCGATGATGGCGAGATACAGCGGCTTCATCGCGCGGCCGTAGTTGGCAAAGGTGCCGTTGATGGCGATTTCGGTCAGCGAACTGTTTTCACCGAAACTATAGCCCCAGATCAGCGCCAGCGGCGTGATGAAAAACAGGATCAGCCACACCACCGGCGGCGCGGCGAGGATGGCAAAGACGCCGCGGGCGCGGCGCCAGTCGTCGGTGTGTGCGGGGGCGGTCATGCGGCGTAACCAGAGCTTGCCAGCGCGGCGACTCCCTCCCCCCTGCGGGGAGGGCGACTCGCGCTCCCGCGCGAGCGGGGTGGGGGTCGCAACTGCGCCGGCAAGGGGCTGAACCCCCACCCCGCTCGGCTGGCGCCGCGTCGCCCTCCCCGCAGCCGTAGGCGACGCCTTCGCGTCAACGGCGAGGGAGGAAGGATGGCCCCCCTCATGCCGCCATGATCTCGGTCACCGCTTCATCCACCGCCTGCGCCCGCGCAATGCCTTCGAAATCGCCATATTCGCTTTTCGCCATCACTGCGGCGGGCGGGAAGATCGCCGGGTTGTCGCGGTAATCGGCGGGCATCAGCGCCAGCGCGGCGGCGTTGGGGGTCGGGTAGCGGATGGTCTTCGAAATCTCCGCCGACACCTTGGCATCAAGCAGATAGTTGATGAAGCGATGCGCATTGTCGGGGCGCGGCGCGCCCTTGGGGATGCACAGGCAGTCGCTGTTGATCAGCGTACCCTCGCGCGGCACGACAAAGCCCAAGTCGGGGTCGTCGGCCATCACCTGGGCGATGTCGCCGTTGTATTCGACGATGATGTCGACATCGCCGGCGGCGAGCAGATCCTGGCCTTCGTCGTGGTGGAAGACCTTGATATTGGGTTTCTGGCGGATCATCATTTCGACGATCTCGCGGGTGACGGCCGGGGTGACTCCGCGCACCGAATGGCCGAGATATTTGGCGCCGAGCCGGATGATGTCGTCGCTTTCCGAAAACAGCCCGATGCGGCCCTTGTAGCGATCGGAATCGAGCACCCATTTCCAGCTGTCGGGGACGCCGTCGATTTTCGACTTGCGATAGCCGAGGCCGAGGACGAGCCAGGTATAGGGCATCGAAAAGCGCCGGCCGGGATCGAACGGCACGTCGCGGAATTCGGGTGCGATGTTGCGGAAATTGGGGATTTTCGCGTGGTCGAGCGGCTGCAGCAGGTCGGAAATGCGGAAGCGCGTGACGAATTCGTTCGACGGCACGATGATGTCGAAGCCGGGGTTGCCGGCCTTCAGCTTGGCGAACAGCTCGTCGTTGTTGCCATAAAGGCTCATCTTGACCTCGATACCCGTCGCCGCCTTGAAATCCTGCAGCGTGGTTTCGCCGGTATAGGTGTCCCAATTATAGAGGTTTACGCGCATTTCCTCGCCATTGGCGCCCGTTGGCCAGCGCGTGCCGCACGCCGACAGGGTGAGGCCGGCCGCCATGCCGCCCAACAGACCGCGCCTGCTAAGCATTGCGCAGGTACCAGTCATAATCGAGCGGCGACACGACCTCGAAAAAGCGTTCCTGTTCGGTGCGCTTGACGCTCGCGAACATCCTGACGAAGCGGTCCCCCAGATAATCCGCCATCACCGGCGACGCGGCGAAGGTATCCACGGCGGAAAACCAGTTCGACGGCAGGCGGATGCCGGTTTCGGCGCTCTGCGCATAGCCGTCGCCGACGACCGGCGGGCCGGGATCGATCTGCTGCGTCAGGCCGTGGTGGACGCCCGCCAGCAGCGCCGCCAGCGCCAGATAGGGGTTGGCATCGGCGCCACAGACGCGGTGTTCGACATGGCGGGTGGCGGGCGCCCCTGCCGGCACGCGCAGCGAAACGGTGCGATTGTCGACCCCCCAGGTCGGCGACACGGGGGCAAAGCTGTTGGCCTTGAACCGGCGATAGCTGTTGGCATTGGGGGCAAAGATCGCAAAGGCATCGCCCAGCGTGGCGCGCATGCCGCCGACGGCGTGGCGGAGCGCCGGGCTGCCTTCCGGGCTGTCGCTGGCAAAGATGTTGTTGCCGGCCGCATCCTCGACGCTGACATGCAGATGCATGCCGCTGCCGGCGCTGGCGGCAAAGGGCTTGGCCATGAAGGTCGCGTCCATGCCGTGCCGCCGCGCGACGCCCTTGACGAGCCGCTTGTACATCACCGCCTCGTCGGCGGCGCGCAGCGCGTCGTTGCGGTGCTTGAGCGTCAATTCCATCTGGCCCGGCGCATATTCGGAAATCGCGCCTTCGACCGGCACGCCCTGGACATCGGCGGCGCTCCACAGATCGCGCAGGAAACCATCGGCATCCTGCAATTCGGTCAGGCCATAGGTGCCGTGGAGGGTCGGTGGCCGGCCGCCGAGGCTGGCGATGCGCGGGGCGCCGGCGTCATCGCGCGCCACGGCGTCGACGAGAGAAGATTCGAGCTCGCAGGCGACCACCGGCTTCAGGCCATCGGCAGCGAAACGCGCGATGACCTCGGCAAGCACGGCGCGCGGATCGAGATCGCTCACCCGTCCGTCCCGTTCGTGGATCGACAGCATGACCTGCGCGACATCGTCGCCGAGCCACGGCGCGCGCACCAGCGTGCCGGGGGCAGGGCGGGCGGCGCGATCGCTGTCGCCTTCCTGCCAAACCAGCCCGGTATCGAAGCAATCCTGGCCGGTGATGTCGGCAACCAGGATCGAGACCGGCAGGAAGCGGCCATTGTCATAGACCGGCAGCAGTTCATGGCGGCGCAGGCGCTTGCCGCGCGGCACGCCGCTCATGCCGGTGAACATGACCTCGATAAACGCGATGCCGGGGTTGGCGGCGAGGAAGGCCTCGGCCTCGGCGCGGTCGGCAACGGCGATCAGCGGGGACAACGCAGGCGGCAACGGCGATCCTTTGGCAATTTCATGTCCGCGCCAGTGCGGTGCCGATACGATCCGCGCAGACGCCGGGGCCGTCAAGAGGCTGTGATCACAACCGCGTTGCTGATGGCTGATGCCCACCCCCGCGTGGCGCGCCGGCCACAGCCGGATCGCAAAGCAGCATCAACCCATCGTCTGACACGCGATTGTCATGCACCACATGTAGGGGCTCGCCATCTGAGGCAGGCAGGACGTCTGGCACATGGCAAGTCACCCGCTGATCGCATTCGAAGGTGGTGAAACAGCAGCGCGCGCCAAGGCCGCACCACCGCGCACCCCCGGCAAGGCGCATTGGCAGGATGACGAGGAGGTCACGCCGCGCGGCAAGCTGAAATTCCGCACGGTCTGGATCAGCGACACCCATCTCGGCACATCGGGGTGCAACGCCGAACTGCTTCATGATTTCCTGCATTCGATCAAGCCCGAGACGCTGTATCTCGTCGGCGACATCATCGACGGCTGGCGGTTGAAGCGCGGCTGGTACTGGCCGCAGCGCCACAACGACATCGTCCGCCGCGTATTGAAGCTCGCCAACAAGGGGACGCGCGTCGTCTATATCCCCGGCAATCACGACGAAGCCTTGCGTGATTACACCGGCCTCGAATTCGGCGGTGTCGAAGTCATGCAGGAAGCCATCCATGTCACCGCCGATGGCAAGCGCTTCCTGGTGCTGCACGGTGACGAATTCGATGGCGTCGTGCTCTATGCGCGCTGGTTGGCCTTTGCCGGCGATGTCGGCTATTCGGTGTTGCTGCGCATGAACGTCTGGTTCAATGCCGTGCGGCGGCAGTTCGGCCTGCCCTATTGGTCGCTGTCGGCGTATATCAAGCATCGCGTCAAGAACGCCGTCGCCTTCATTTCGCATTACGAGGAAGTCGTCGCCCATGCGGCGCGCGAACGCGGCGTCGATGGCGTTGTCTGCGGCCACATCCATTCGGCCGAGATCCGCGATTTCGGCGGCGTCATCTACATGAACGATGGCGATTGGGTCGAAAGCTGCACCGCGCTGGTCGAACATTTCGACGGCCGCATCGAGATCATCGACTGGGCGGCGCGGACCAAGGCGCTGCACGCCGCCGCGGCGCCGCCGGTGGCGCTGGTGCCCGAACCCGTCGCCGCGATGGAGCCGGCCTGATGCGCATCACGCTGGTTTCCGATGCCTGGACGCCGCAGGTCAATGGCGTCGTGCGCACGCTGTCGACGATCGTCGATCTGGCGACGGCGCGCGGCCATCGCGTGCAGACGATCACGCCCGACTGGTTTTTTTCGGTGCCGATGCCGAGCTATCCCGAGATTCGCCTGGCGCTGACGACGCGGCGGCGGGTCGCGGCGACGATCGCCGGCTTTGATCCCGATGCCGTCCACATCGCCACCGAAGGCCCGCTGGGCTGGCTGGCGCGCAGCTGGTGTATCGCGCGCGGGGTGCCGTTCACCACCAGTTTCCACACCCGCTTTCCCGATTATGTCGCGGCGCGCACTGGCCTGTCGCCGGCGCCGTTCTGGCGGATGCTCGAGCGGTTCCACCGCCCGGCGCAGCACATATTGGTGGCGACGCCGCGGCTGGCGGCCGAACTTGCCGAGCACGGCCTCAACAACACGCGGCCATGGACGCGCGGGGTCGACCTCGCGCTGTTCACGCCCGACAAGCCGCCGCACCCGCTGTTCGCCGAACTGCCGCGGCCAATCGCGCTGCACGTCGGGCGTGTTGCTGTCGAAAAGAACATCGAGGCGTTTCTCGCCGCCGACTGGCCGGGCAGCAAGGTCGTCGTCGGCGATGGCCCGGCGCTCGATGCGCTGCAGACGAAGTTTCCCGATGCGCATTTCCTCGGCAGTCTGCACGGCGAGGCGCTGGCCTCGACCTATGCCGGCGCCGACATTTCGGTGTTCGCCAGCCGCACCGATACCTTTGGCCTGGTGATCATCGAATCGCTGGCGTGCGGTACGCCGGTTGCCGGCTATCCGGTGCCGGGGCCGCTCGACATATTGGGTGCCGATGGTTGCGGCGACGGCAGCGCCCGCGTCGGCGGGGTTGACGATGACCTTGGCACCGCGATGCGGCAGGCGCTGACCGCCGATCGCGGCGTGGCGGCGGCGTGGGGGGCGACCTTCAGCTGGGAACATTCGTGCGACCAGTTCCTCGCCGCACTGGCCGAGGTCGAAGTGCCGGTGACGGATCTGGCCGCCTAGGGCTTGCCCCTCCCTCCCCGCAAGGGGGAGGGAGTGGATCAGCCCAGTGTGCGTACCCGTTCGTCCATCGCCAGCTGCGTGCGGCTTTCCAGGCCAAGTTTGGCGTAGACATTGTGCAAGTGCATTTTCACCGTGCCTTCGGAAATGCCCAGCGTGTCGCCGATATGGCGGTTGCGCTGCCCGGCGGCGACCAGCCGCGCGACATCGCGTTCGCGGCGGGTCAATTGCGCGGCCCCGGTCGCGGCGTGGCGGCGGTCGTGCGCCAGCGCCAGCGCGTCTCGGTCATACCATTGCCCGCCGGTGGCGACGGCGGCGAGGCACAACGCCAGGCTGGCGGGGCCGTCGGACTTGACGATCAGCCCCTTGCAGCCGGCATCGATCGCGGCGGCGATGCCGGCGTGATCGGCGGACGGTGCGACGATGACGACCGGCCGCGATGTGGCCGCCGCCAGCGCGGCGCCGTCCATGTCGATGTCGATGATGGCGATGTCGATGCCGCCGGCGCCGAGGGTCGCGCGGGTTTCGGCGGGGCACGACAGCGCCGCCACCACGGCATGGCCCTGCGCCGCCAGCAGCGCCGCCAGCCCGGCGGCCGACAGCGGTTGGCGATCACCGACAAGCAGCCGCAGTGCGCGCGGAAAATCCGTATTGTCGTTCCAGCGCATCATCTTCGACCCCTTATCCTTGGGTGAAGATACGGCACCTGGGCGGCGATGGTTGCGCCGCCTTTTGGGCCGATCGCATTCGAGCTGTCGGCTTGCCCGGCGCGGCGCGCGCCTCTACCGTCGCCGGACAGGGGAGATATCGGCATGACGTTCAAGATCAGGATTCTGGCGGCCATTCTGGCGTCGGCGGCAGGCCCCGTGGCGGCCGAAACCGTCGCGATCACCGCCGATCGCATGCTCGACGTGGTGTCGGGCCGCACGGTGGCCAACGCCGTGGTGGTGGCGACCGACGGGCGCATCGTTGCGGTCGGCCCGGCCGTCAGCACGGCGATCCCGGCCGGCGCGCGCACCATCGCGCTCGGCGGCGTGACAATGCTGCCCGGGCTGATCGACATGCACGTCCATCTCAGCGGCGATCCGACTATCGGCGGCTATCGCGGCCTTGAATATGCCCGCAGTTTCAGCACGGCGATCGGGGTGGCCTTTGCCAAGCGCACGCTCGACGCCGGCTTCACCACCGTCCGCAACGTCGGCAGCGGCAATCTCGACGACATCGGGCTCAAGCAGGCGATCGAGGGCGGCTATATCGTCGGCCCGCGCATCGTGCCCGCCACCTATTCGATCGGTGCCACCGGCGGGCACTGTGACGCCACCGAATTCCAGCCCGAGATCAAGGTCGAAACGCCGGGCATCGCCGATGGCCCCGATGCGATCCGCGCCAAGGTCCGCCAGCTCCGCAAGATGGGCGCCGAAGTCATCAAGTTCTGCGGCACCGGCGGGGTGTTTTCCAAAACCACCACGGTCGGCGGCCAGCAATACAGCCAAGCCGAAATGGATGCGCTGGTCGCCGAGGCGCATATGCTGGGGATGAAGGTCGCCGTCCACGCCCACGGTACCAGTGGCATCAACACCGCGTTGCGCGCCGGCGCCGATACCATCGAGCACGCCAGCCTTGCCGATGACGAAAGCTTTGCGCTGGCGAAGAAATCGGGCGCCTGGTTCTCGATGGACATCTATGACGATGACTACATCCTTGCCGAAGGCGCGAAGAACGGCGTGTTCGCCGAAAGCCTCGAAAAGGAACGCGCCATCGGGCTGAAGCAGCGTCAGACGTTCCAGCGGTCGGTGCGCGCCGGCGTCCGCCATGTCTTCGGCACCGATGCTGGCGTCTATCCGCACGGCACCAACGCGCTGCAATTCGCCAAGATGGTCGAATGGGGGATGACGCCGCTGCAGGCGATCCAGGCGGCGACGCTGAACGCCGGCCAGGCGCTGGGCCGCGAGGCCGATGTCGGCACGCTGGCGGTCGGCCGCTATGCCGATATCGTCGCGGTGAAGGGCGATCCGCTCGCCGATGTGCGCACGCTGGAAAGCGTCGCGGTGGTCATCAAGGGCGGCGTTGTCGCCCGGGACGCGCGTTGATGCCGAAATGGCTGAGCGGATTGCTGCTTGTCCTCGGGCTGCTTGCCACCATCCTTGTCGGGCTGGCGAGCTGGGACAATCTGACTGCGCATGGCTCGGTCGCCGATCCGGTGCTGAAACGCGATGTCCGCATCGTCCGCGACAGCTGGGGCGTACCGCATATTTTCGGCAAGACCGATCCCGATGTCGCCTATGGGCTGGCGATCGCGCACGCCGAGGATGATTTCCGCAACCTCGAGGAGGTGATCGCCGCGGTGCGCGGCCGCGGCGGCGCGATCACCGGCGAGGATGGCGCGAAGTTCGATTTTGCCACCGCGCTGCTCGGCGCCAACCAGACCGCGGCGAACCATTATGGCGAACTGCCATTGGATACCCGGCTGCTGTTGCAGGCCTATGCCCAGGGCCTCAACCATTATGCGGCGAAACATCCGTCCGAACTGCGGATTCGCGGGCTGTTCCCGGTCAATGGCCAGGACATCGTTGCCGGCTTCATGCTGCGCTCGCCGTTCTTCTTCGGCCTCGACCGGCCCTTGGGGGCACTGGTGGCGGGCGAGCCGGTCCCGCGCGACGCCGGCCCAGCCGATGAACGCGGCTCCAACGGCTTTGCGGTTGCCGGCAAGCGTTCGTCCGATGGCGTCACCCGGCTCATCGTCAATTCGCACCAGCCGTGGGAGGGCGGGGTGTCGTGGTGGGAAGTCGTCGTCCATTCCGAACAGGGCTGGGATTTCGCCGGCGCGCTGTTCCCGGGCGCGCCCTATCCGCTGCTCGGCCACAACAAGACTTTGGGCTGGACCAATACGGTCAACCGGCCCGACCTGATCGACACCTACAAGCTGACGGTGAACGACGCCGGCACCGAATATCGGCTCGATGGCAAATGGCGGCCGCTGGAAAAACAGCGGGTCTGGCTGCGCGTCAAGTTCGGGCCCCTGGTGCTGCCGATCCCGCGGACACTTTATCGCTCGGTGCATGGCCCGGTGATCAAGAACGATCAGGGCTGGTTCGCGCTGCGCTATGCCGGCATCGACGATGTTCGCCAGGTCACGCAATATTACCGGCTCAACAAGGCGAAGACGCTCGACGAATGGCAGGGTGTGATGGCCATGCAGGCGATCAGCGGCACCAATTTCGTCTATGCCGACGCCGCCGGCCATATCGGCATGTTCTATAACGCGCGCTTCCCCGATCGCGCCCCGGGTTATGACTGGAAGGGCATCCTGCCCGGCGACACGTCGAAAACACTGTGGACGAAATACCTGCCGTGGCGCGCCGACCCGATGGTCGTCGATCCGGCGGCGGGGTGGGTCGGCAACAGCAACAACACGCCGTTCCTGTCGACCGCGCCGGCAAACGAGCAGCGGCGGGAGGATTTCGCCCCCGAGATGGGCATCGAAACCTTCGTCACCAATCGCGCGCTGCGCTATCAGGCGCTGTTCGCCGGGCTTGGCGACAAGCCGATTTCACGCGCCGACCTGCTGACCATCAAGATCGACAAGGGCTATGACAAGGCCGGCTGGGCGGGGGACTGGTACAAGGCGGTGATGGCGCTCGACACGACAAAGACGCCCGATCTGGCGGCGGCGCAGAAACTCATCGGCCAATGGGACTGGACGCTCGATTGCCGGGGGCCGGCCGACACTTTGGTCACCACGGCGTTCGCGCAGGCGGCGCGCTATGCCTATATGAACAAGCCGCGGCCCGATACTGCGGCGGCGCTGCGCGAGGCGGTCGACCTGCTGCAGGGCAAATATGGCCGGCTCGACGTGCCGCTCGGCGACTTTCAGCGGCTGCGGCACGGCAAGATTGACCTGCCGGTGTGCGGCGGGCCGGAAACCCTGCGCGCCATCATCGGCAAGACCGCCGACGACGGCCACCGCGTCGCCAACAACGGCGATGGCTTCATCATGCTGATCGAATGGGCGCCCGATGGCGCGGTATCGTCGCGGAGCGTCCATCAGTTCGGCGCGGCGACGATCCGCCAGACCTCGCGTCACTATGCCGACCAGGCGCCGCTGTTTGCCGCGCAGCAATGGAAGCCGGTGTGGTTCGACAGCGAGGCACTGCGCAGCCACACGCAATCGAGCAGCGAGCCATGATTCACGCTTGACCCACTTTCGCGTGCCGCGCCGTGTTGCTACGGTGCCGACGGGTCGGAAAAGAGGTTGAATGTGAAGCTGTTCCGCGTTGGCGGCCTGATGCTGGCTGCCGCCCAGCCGACCCTGCTTGCCGCTGCCACCCCCGATATCCCGACGCTCGCTGCCGCCTATGGCGCACGCCCGACGGCGCGGCGGATGCAGATGTCGCCCAGCGGTGATCGGATCCTGTATTTCACGCCCGCCGGCACACAAGGCCTTGCCGTCGTCGCCGCCGATGTCGCCACCGGCGCGACGAAGATCCTGCTGTCGTCGGAAAAGGCGACGATCGTGCCATCGAGCTGCGGCTGGAAAAGCGAGGCGCGCGTCATCTGCCGCGTCTATTTCATCCGCGACACCGGCTCGGAACGGCTGACCTTCCTGCGCGCCATGTCGATCGCCGCCGATGGTTCGTCGCGCATCACCCTCGGCCAGCGCGGCGACCCTGAGGCCATCCAGATCGAC
>JBBQKM010000081.1:0-9824 GCA_038326915.1 Sphingomonadales bacterium | reverse complement strand
ATCCCGCCGGTGAAGATCTGGAAAAAGGGCGAATACAATGAAGACCTGATGAAGTTGGTGATGCACCAGACTCGCAAACCCGACTGGTGCCAGGCGGATTTGAACGCGCTGAGCGAGAGCTGCCGCGGAGGGGCGCGCCGCGTCGAGGAAATGTGCGCGCGTTTCGGCGATGAAGTCGTCGTTGCGGCGATGGAAGACCTGTTGCGCCGTAACCACCGCGCCATGAAGGCGCTGATCTCGACATCGGTCAGCACCGATGCGGTCAGTTTCACCGATTACATCTGCGACGATGGGGTCGGTTTCGGGCCGTACAAGATCAAGTGCACGATGCAGCGTGTCGGCGAAAAGGTCGTGCTCGATTTCACCGGCACCGATCCGCAGTCCGATGCCTCGATCAATTTTTACCTGAACGAGAACATGTTCAAGATGTTCTTCGGTATCTACATGATCATGGTCTTCGATCCGCAGATCATGTTCAACGATGGCTTTTATGACCTGATCGAGGTCAAGATTCCGCAAGGCTCGCTGCTCAAGCCCAACTACCCCGCCGCCCTGTCAGGCCGCACCCATGCGCTGGGCCGCATCTTCGACATTCTGGGCGGGCTGCTCGGCCAGCGCACGCCCGAATTCCTGTGCGCCGCCGGCTTCTCGTCGTCGCCGCACCTGATGTATTCGGGGCGCGACAATCGCCCCGGCAAGGGCGGCGAATGGTTCCAGCTGTTCCAGATCGGCTTCGGCGGCATCCCTGGCAAGCCGTTCGGCGATGGCCCCGACGGGCATTCGCTGTGGCCGGGCTTCACCAATGTGCCCAATGAATTCCTCGAACGCTATTTCCCGCTGCGCATCGAACGCTACGAGGCGCTGGCCGATACCGGCGGCGCCGGGCTCAACCGCGGCGGCAACGGCATCCTGATGTCGTATCGCTTCCTCGAGGCGGGCACGGTTTCGATCCACGACGACCGCTGGTTCACCTATCCCTGGGGGGTCAATGGCGGTAGCCCGGGTGCGCGCGCGCGCAAGATCCTCGAAAAGCCCGATGGCAGCCAGACCATCGTCGCCAACAAGCTCGACAGCCTGGCCGTGGAGGCCGACGACGTGCTGCACTTCATCACCTGGGGCGGCGGCGGCTGGGGTGACCCGCTGCAGCGCGATCCGGCGCTGGTGGTCAAGGAAATCCGCCAGGGCCTCGTCACCACCCATGGCGCGCGCGCCTATGGTGTCGTCGTCGATGGCATGGGCGTGCTCGATGCCGTGGCTACGGCCAATCTGCGCGCCGAAATGGCGGCGGTGCCGCGGCCGGCGAACGACCTGTTCGATTTCGGCGGCGAGATCGAAATGCTGCGCAGCAATTGCCTCGCCGAAACGGGCTTGCCGGCGCCGCGCCCGCCGGTCTGGCATGTACCGCAGGCCGCCGAATGAGCTTTGCTGCCAATACCGGCGCGCTCGCCGGCATCCGCGTCGTCGAAATGGGCCAGCTGATCGCCGGGCCGTTCTGCGGGCAATTGCTCGGCGACATGGGCGCCGAAGTCATCAAGGTCGAACCGCCCGGCGTCATAGGCAAGGGTGGGGGAGACCCGATGCGCGTCTGGGGCCGCGGCGATTATCCGCTGTGGTGGGAGGTTGTTGCCCGCAACAAAAAGGCGGTGAGCGCCGATCTGCGGCAACCGGAGGGGCAGGCGCTGGCGCGCAAGCTGATCGCCACCGCCGATATTTTGATCGAGAATTTCCGCCCCGGCACGCTCGAAAAATGGGGCATGAGTCCCTCGGCGCTGCACGCCGACAACCCAGGGCTGATCATCGTCCGCGTCTCGGGCTATGGCCAGACCGGACCGTACAGCGACCGCGCCGGTTTCGGCGGCATCGGCGAGGCCATGGGCGGCTGGCGCGCCATCGTCGGCGACCCTGACCGCCCGCCATCGCGCATGGGGGTCAGCATCGGCGACAGCCTCGCTGCCACCTATGGCTGCATGGGGGCGCTCGCCGCGCTGCGCCACCGCGATGCGACCGGCGAGGGCCAGGTCGTCGATTCGTCGCTGTATGAATCGGTGCTGCAGGTCATGGAAAGCCTGGTCCCCGAATATTCGGCGTCGGGCTATGTCCGCGAACGCTCGGGCAGCGTGTTGCCCGGCATTGCGCCGTCGAACGTCTATCCGTGCCGCGACGGCGACTATCTGATCGGCGCCAACCAGGACACGGTGTTCGGCCGGCTGTGCACGGCGATGGGCCGCCCCGAACTGGCGAAGGACCCGCGCTATGTCGACCATGTCAGCCGCGGCCGCCACCAGGCCGAGCTCGACGCGCTGATCGGCGACTGGACGGCGACGCTGACGATTGCCGAGCTGGAGGCGCTGATGATCCAGCATGGCGTGCCGGCAGGGAAGCTCTATCGCCCGCAGGACATGCTCGACGACCCGCATTTCCAGGCGCGCGAGGCGATCATCGACGTGCCGCACCCGCGCTGGGGGACGGTGAAGATGCAGAATGTCTGTCCGACACTGTCGAAGACGCCGGGCAGCGTGCGCCGCGCGGCGCCGGCGACGATCGGCCAGGACAATGACCAGGTGTATCGTGACGCGCTGGGACTGAGTGAGGACCAGATTGCCGACCTGGCGGCGCGCGGGGTGATCTAGGGCAGGGCCAATACGCCCTCCCGCTTGCGGGGCGGGAGGGCAAAGGCAGGTTGGGGATATCCCGAAATCGGGCCGACCCGCTGATGGCAGGTTTCAGCCCTCGGCCAGAGCCTCGCTGGACGCTCGCGTTACTGTTTCCGCGTCCAGACGGTATGGCCGTCCTTGATGGTTTCCATGACCTTGATCGTGTTGATCAGCGTTGGATCGATCGCCACGGGGTCGGCCGACAGCACCACGAGATCGGCCAGCTTGCCGACCTTGATCGAGCCTTTACGGTCGCCCTCCCGGAACTGGTCTGCACCCCAGATGGTGATCATCTCCATCGCTTCATAAGGCGTCACCCGCTCGTTTGGCCCGATCACCTTGCCGCTGCGCGACGTGCGATTGACCGTTGCCCAGGCCACCTGCATCAGGTTCGGCAGCGCCACTGGCGCGTCGGTATGCGATGTGGCGATCATCCCCGCATCAAGGATCGAGCGCATCGGGGAAATCTGCGCCGCCTTCTCGGGGCCGACGATCTTCCCGTACCAATCACCCCAATAGAAGGTGTGCATCGGAAACATTGACGGGAAAATGCCCAGCGCCTTCAGGCGCGGTATCTGGTCGGGCCGCAGGAACTGGCCATGGATCAGGATAACCTGGCCCGGCTTGACGCCTTTTTGCGCGGTGACCGTGCCGACAGCTTCAAGAAGCTGGTCGATGGCGGCGTCGCCGTTGGCGTGAATCTTGATCTGCCAATTGTTGTCGAAAGCCTTGGTGATCGCGGCCACGACGATGCTGGTGTCCGGAACGGACGGGGTGCCGCGGTAGTCCGCCGGCAAGCCTTCGGGCGGCAGCAGGAAGGGCGTCGTCCGCCATGCCGTGCGGCCTTGTGGCGAACCATCGAGGGTGATTTTCGAGCCGGGGAAGCGGAGCCGCGAGCGATAGTCCTGCCCCCAGGCGCCAACTTCGCTGGTGTCGGTGTAATCGGCAAAGCCAAGGACATCGATATCGAGAAGGCCGCGTGTCGCCAGGCTTTCGAGATCCTTGGCATTCGGCCCCATCATCCGGCCTTCATTCACCGTCGTCTGGCCAAAACTCTTGACGAGCTCGAGCGCCCGCTTGCTGAAATAGTCCTTGCCGGCCAGGCTGGTCGGCGTGATGGCGGGCAAGGCCGCCGCGAAATGCGCCACTTCTTCCAGATAGCCATCGGGCTCGCTGCTGCCGGGCATCCGTCCGATCTTGCCGCCCACGGGATCCTTGCTTGCTGCGGTAATCCCGGCCTTGGCAAGGCCAGCGCTGTTCATCACGCTGAAATGGGCGGAGATATGGATGATGGCGACGGGTACCGTCGTCGAAACCTTGTCGAGATCGGCCTTGGTCGGATGCCGACCGAGGACGGAATCGTCATAGCCCATACCAAAGATCCAGCCCGTCTGCGCAACGTCGGGCGATCTGGCGAAAACCTTGAGTTCCTCGACAAGCGCCTCGACGGTATCCGACTTGCCGTCCGGGGCCGGCAGCAGATTGGCGCCAACCGCCTGCGCGCCGAGTTGGACGAAATGCGCATGCCCATCGATGAAGCCGGGCATCATCGTCTGGCCGCCAAGGTTCTTGAAGCGCGTGCCGGTGCCCCACAGCTTCATGGCTTCGTCCCGGCTGCCGGCAAAGACAATCCGCCCCTTGTCGACGGCCACTGCCTCGACATAGGCCGGCTTGGGGCCTTCCATCGTCAAGATGCGGCCGCCGCTGATGATCAGTTCCGGCCCCGGGCCGGGCGCCGCCATGGCCTGGCCGGCCAACAAAGTGGAAAGTATCAGGGCAAGCTTGAAATTCCGCATGTCACCTACTCCTTGCTGGCTGTTGTTTGGTCATCATTCTGTTGATCCATGGTCCGATGACGATTTTCAGAACGCAACATTGCCGCGCAGCCCGAGGATCAGCGATGTGGGCCGGTCGCCGCGCGCCGGGCTGATGACCTGGGCGTCCGCAGTCAGCTTCAGCCACGGCGTAGCTGCCAGACTGTACCAGGCCTCCACCCCCGTTTCGTCGCGAAACCGGGCCAATGGCGCTGCGGTCTCCTGCAGCACGTCGCTGAACTTGTAGTAGAAGCCGCCGATGCCGAAACTGTCGCGCGGCCGGCCGGCAATCAGCGCATGGCCCGCCAACCCGCCTGCAACCGATGCTCGTATGGGGTTGGGATTACCGTCGGCAATTGCAGCCTTGGCATAAAGGCCCAGCCCCTTGCCCTTTGCCGTCGCGCTTTCGACCATCAGATGGCTGAACTGCACCGCGATGTTGTAGCTGCCCTTGCGTGTTGAACTGACCAGCCCGGGCGGCAACAGAAAGTCACCGAGGTCCTTGCCGCGCTTGGTCGACACGGTGCTCGTCACGCCGATGCTCGACGGGCGCCCGCCGATCGCTCCGTTCCACGTCGCACCGACGGAAATGTTGACCCCCTTGGCGAAAAGGCCATCGATCCAATAATCGCCGGTACGATCCTGGGGATCGAACACCATCACGGTCAGGGTGATCGGCGTGCCGCGATGGACAAGTACTGCCCCCATGATCGTCGGCGGCACAACCCCGCTCGGTGGCGCAACAAAGGCCAGGTTCATGAAGCGTTGGGTGCCCCAGCCCCCGAAGAAGGGATCGCCGGTAAGGAGATCGACGGCGTTGATTTTGCCGACGAGCAGCGTGGTGCGCTGGTCTATCCGCTGGCTCAGGTAGATCGACGTTGCCTCGAAGCGCCCGGCACCCGTCAACGGCAGCGCCGCGCCGGTATTGGCGGGCCATAGCTGGCCACCGAAATTGCTGCGCGGGTCGGCAAAGCGGATTTCGCCATGGGTGTGGAGGCCGGTGCCGGACCAGAGGCCCAGCTTGTCGCTGTCGGCATCGACAAACACATCGGCGCGGCCCGATCCGTCCCATGTCCGGTTGGGTGCGCCGGTCACAACGCCCTGCGCATAGCCTGTCGCGTCGGCGCGGATCGCAACGCCATTGGCGGCAAGGGTGGTTCGGGCGCCACCCCAGTCGCCGGTTAACGTTGCGGTGCCTGCGGCTGTGGGCGCGCTGCCGGCGGCATATGCCGGACCGGCGATCATGGACATGGCAATAATGCTGACGCTTCGCACGGTATTCAGCCCCCTACCAGGCTAGTCGTGAAGCAAAAGCGCGGGAGAGTTTGCTAGATATCGAACTAAATCTTGACGAACTGGGCGCGACGCTGTTGTTCATGAGCGAACCGAATATGGCATTCACCGCCGCCCTCGATCTCGTCTTTGCAAGGCGGGGATGGCTGTCGAGACAGCCTCCCGAAGCGCGCCGGCGGGTCCTCGAAATGTCACGCCGGGTGGGGTTCGATACCGGCGAAAGCATCTTCCACGTCGGCGACAATGCCGGCGGCATCTACGGCGTGGCCAGTGGCGGTGTCGGCACCTTGGGAATGACGGATGTTGCGGGCCCGACATTGGGCCACATCATGCGAGCCGGTGCATGGTTCGGCATTGGGCCGCTGCTGACGGGCGGGCAACGGACGATGACGTTCCGGGCGATGGAAGAAACCGAACTCATTCTGGTGCCATTATCCGAACTGCGGCCGGTCATGGCTGTCGACCCTGCGTTTGCCGGAATGATCGCCCAGTTGACCGAGGAAACCACCCGCATCAGCGTCGAGGTTGCCTGCGAAGCCTTGATAAGGGACGCCAACCGCCGCGTTGCCGCCAAGCTGTTGCGGATTACGGCAGTCCGCGAAGGTGTTGTATCCGCATATCCGCAAGGGTTCCGTATCAGCCAGACCGACCTTGCCGAAATGTCGGGCCTGTCGAGAAATCATACGAATGGCATATTGAACAATCTCCAGGGCAGAGGCCTGGTGACGCTCAGCTATAATCACATCCAGATCGACGACCCCGAAGGTTTGATGCTTTATGCCCGTGACGGCGAAATCGGGTAGATGACGGTCACAGCGTTCGAATGAGCCACGGCCTTCGGGTCTGACAATATATGCCGCGACCGTAATGGCGGGCGCGCAGCCGCCCGTCGGCTAACCGCCCAAACTCTGACCTTCTCAAATCTTACCCCAACCACCCCGCGGTCTGCGCCGCCAGCCATAGCCCGAGCCCCAGGAACAGCACCGCTGCCGCAACATGCACCACCCGCAGCGGCACAAGCGCGATGATCCTTTGCCCCAGCAGCACCGCCGGCACGTTCGCCGCCATCATGCCCAATGTCGTGCCGATGGTCACTGGCAGCACGGCGTGGAAGCGGGCGCCGAGCGCGATGGTCGCGACCTGCGTCTTGTCGCCGATCTCGACGATGAAAAAGGCGATCAGCGTGGTCAGGAAGGCGCCGTATTTCGCCGGCTTGTCCTCGACATCGATCGTGTCGGGCACCAGCGTCCAGCCCGCCATCGCGATGAACGACGCGGCGACAGCATAGCGGAACGCCGGGCCATCGAACCAGCTCGCCAGCGCGGCGCCGGCCCAAGCGGCGAGGGCGTGGTTGGCAAGCGTTGCCGCAAGGATGCCGGCGATCACCGGCCATGGCCGCTGGAAACGGCAGGCGAGGACGATCGCCAGCAACTGCGTCTTGTCGCCGATTTCGGCGAGCGCGACGATGCCGCCCGAGGTGAGCAGCGCGGTCAGGAATTCGGGCATGGGCGACAATCCGGGGCCGGGCAGGGGAAACGCAATGACGCCGCGCCCCCCCGCCCGGCCGGGAAAGGGGTGCAGCGCCATCGGTCTCGCCCGGACGGATTGCTCCCGTCCCTCCCTGCACCACGGCCTCTCGGCCGAGCATGTTGACGCAGGGTGCCGCTGGGGTGCGGCCGGCTACTCCCCGGATGACCCGTGGCCGATAGCCGCAACGGTCCCGCCGCGCAATGCCAATAGCTCCGCGTTGCAGTGCGACCGGTTTGGCACTGCGCTGCAGTGCGACTGGTTTGGCACTGCGTTGCAGTGCAGCGACGGTTGTGGCTTGTCGATTGCGTTCGACAGGCGCAACGAAGCCGGCATGAGCCTGTTTAGTGTTGCCGCGCTTGCGGCCGTGATCGCCGCGCCGCCCCCCGAACCGCCGCCATCGGCGCCGCTGATTCCCCCCGCCAGCATCGACAACAGCCTCGAGGTTACCGGCGAAAGCCTTGCCGCCGAGGCGTTGCGGACGCGGCTTTTCATCGATGTCCAGGTCAATGGCAAGGGGCCGTTCCGCTTCCTCGTCGACAGCGGTGCCGACCGCTCGGTGGTCAGCCTTGCCGTCGCCGAACGGCTGAAACTGCCGCTCGGCGAGGTCAAGAGACTGCAGGGCATGGCCGGATCGATGCTGGTGCCGACGGTGTTCATCGAAACCTTGGGCATCGGCAGCAGCATCATCGAAGGCATCACCGCGCCGGCGCTGTCGTCGCGCGATCTCGGCGCCGACGGGTTGATCGGCATCGATGCGCTCGCCGACCAGCGGCTGCTGCTCGATTTCGAGGCCAAGACCATCACCGTGCAGGATTCGCGCCAGCCGTCGCCCAAGCTGGAGGGGGAGATCGTCGTCACCGCGCGGCGCCGCAAGGGCCAGCTGATCCTGACCGAGGCGTCGGTGGGCGACACGCGGGTCAGCGCGGTGATCGACACGGGGTCCGAAATCACGCTCGGCAACCTGGCGCTGCAGCGGCGTTTCCTCGGCCGCCGCGCCGCCGAGGCCCTGCCGACGATCACCATGCTCAGCGTGACCGGGCAGACGCTGACCGCGCATGTGGCGACGCTGACCGAGGTGCGCGTCGGCGGGGTGGTGCTGAAGAATGTCACGATCGCCTTTGCCGATGCGCCGCCCTTCCGGCTGTTCGGCCTTGATCGCGAACCGGCGCTGTTCCTGGGCTCCGATCTGCTCGAATCGTTCCGGCGCGTGTCGCTCGATTTCCGCAATCGCAAGGTGCGATTTTCGTTACGCCGGCGTTAACGGCAATTCGGGCAAAACTGTCGGCAGATTTTACATTGCTGCGGCGTTGCCAGGCCTAACCCATTTGAATTGTTACAGCGCACGTATTGGCATGATTTGTGCATCAAGTTTGTTGCAGCAGCATTGTGCTGCGACAATCGGGCCATTCCGGCGGGCAAACCGGCGCGGCGCGATGCAGAGGGAGCAATAGCGATGAAGATCAAGACCGCCCTGGCCGCCGGCGTCGCCGTGATGTGCTTTGCCGCATCGGCCGCCAATGCCGTGACCTATACCTATGTCGGTTCGTGGACGCCTTCGCAGGGTCCGGACTGGACGACCAACCCGCTGGCCTATTCGGGTCGTGGCGCCGCGGCGCTGCTGTTCGGTGGCTCGGCGTCCGACTATGTGATCTCGACGATTGACAACAATCCGCTCAACATCAATTTTTCGGCGCACTACGAGATGATCGGCCTTGGTTCGTACATCTTCGCCGATGATTTCTTCCGTGGCACCGAAGGCGTCACCCGTTACCAGGACGTCTATATCTACGACGAATCGGTTGATACCGTTTCGGCTTATGTCAGCGATTTTGGCAACACCGGCATCAACTATGCCTTCACCATCGGTGCCGTGCCGGAACCGGCAAGCTGGGCGATGATGATCGGTGGCTTCGGGCTGACCGGCGCTGCCATGCGCCGCCGCCGCGCGACCGTCGCCGCCTGATCCATTAGGACTGAATTGAACGCCGCCGGCCCCTGGGGTCGGCGGCGTTTTTCATGGGGTTTGCCTCGTCGCGCCGGCACGTCTTGTGTTGCCTGAATGTCACACCATATGGTGAGGCACAGGAGACCAGCACCCCATGAACATCGAAAAGTTCACCGACCGCGCCAAGGGCTTTCTGCAGTCGGCGCAGACCGTCGCGATCCGTAATAATCACCAGCGCGTCGCCCCCGAACATGTGCTCAAGGCGCTGCTCGAGGATGACCAGGGCATGGCTGCCGGGCTGATCCGCGCGGCCGGCGGCAGCCCCGAAACCGCGACGCAGCTGACCGACCAGGCGCTGGCGAAGATCGCCCAGGTGTCGGGTGGCGGCGCGCAGTCGCTGAGCTGGGACAATGACACGACGCGGGTGCTCGATTCCGCCGAACAGATTGCCGTGAAGGCCAAGGACAGTTTTGTCACCGTCGAGCGCCTGCTGGTCGCGCTGACGCTGGCGACGACGACCGCAGCCGGCAAGGCGCTGGCCGCCGCCGGGGTGACGGCGCAGGCGCTCAACGCCGCCATCGAGGGTCT
>JBBQKM010000080.1:0-9861 GCA_038326915.1 Sphingomonadales bacterium | reverse complement strand
CGATGGCGAGCGACCGCTTGCGCAGCGAAGTCGCCGCCGATCGCGCCGCGCTCGACAAGATGACCGCCAGTGCCGTCGCGACCGGGCTGGCCGCCTGGTCATCGGATGGTGCGGCGCGGCCGGTGCTGATCGTGCGCGGCCAGGCCAACCTTGTGGAAAGCAGCGTCGATCTCGAACGCGTCCGCCACCTGCTCGACGATCTCGAGGACAAGGAGGAACTTGTCCGCCTGCTCGAACTGGCGCGCGGCGCCGAGGCGACGAAGATTTTCATCGGCGCCGAATCGCAACTGTTCTCGCTGTCGGGTTCCAGCGTCATCGCGGCGCCCTATCGCGGGCCGGGCGGGCGCGTGGTCGGCGTGGTGGGCGTTATCGGCCCGACGCGGTTGAACTATGCGCGCGTCATACCCATGGTGGATTACACCGCACGAACCCTCAGCAGGCTGGTAGCATGACAGATGTGAATGACGCTCCCGAACAGGAGCAGGATGACGCCGAAACGCCGGTGGAAATCAACTACGCCGAGGAACTTCTCGCGCGTGACAAGGACATTGCGGACCTGAAGGATCGCCTGCTGCGCCAGGCCGCCGAGACCGAAAACACCCGCCGCCGGCTGGAACGCGACAAGGCCGATACCGCGGCCTATGCGATGACCGGCTTTGCCCGCGACCTGCTCGCGGTGGCGGACAATCTGCGCCGCGCCGTTGCCGCGCTGCCGGGCGAAGGTTTCGACCAGGTCCGCGCCGGTATCGAGGCGACCGAGCGCGAGCTTGGCGCGATCTTTGGCCGCCACGGCATAACCAAGGTCGAAACCGTCGGCCAGAAGCTCGATCCCAATCGCCACCAGGCGATGATCGAGGTCGAGCACGAAACCCACGAGCCCGGCGCCATCGTCGACGAGCTGCAGGCCGGCTATGTCATCAAGGACCGGCTGTTGCGCCCGGCGCTGGTCAGCGTCGCCAAGGCAAAGGGCTGAACCGATGATCATCGTGATCGCGCGCGCCGAATTCGATCCGGCGCGGCTGGATGACCTCCAGCCGGCGCTCGACGCGATGATGCGGTCGACGTGGGAGGAATCGGGCTGCCTCGGCTATTCGATGGCCATCGAAAGCCGCGAGGACGGCATCTGCTCGATCGTCGAACGCTGGGAAAACGAGGCGGCGCTGCGCAAGCATTTCGACCAGCCGCACATGGCGGCGTTCAACACCGCGATCAAGGACGCGGTGCGATCGATCGACGCCCGCATCTATGATGCGAGCAACGAACGGCCGTTGATGGTTTAGGCCGTGAACTCCTAAATGAGTTCACAACCTAGGGCTGCGGCCTAGTCATAGGGCATGGCCATCGGGATCGGCGGCGGGGTCACGATCGGCTTTGCCACCTCGGGCACTTGCGACTGGGCGTAGCGGTGGATGGCCCAGGCGCCGACCGCCATGCCGATCATGCCGAGCGGCCCCAGCCGCCGCGCCACCATTGGCAGGGCAAAGCCGATCACGGCGCCGGCCGGGCCGGCAGCGGCGCCCCCGACCGTCCGGGCGATCGCCTGGCCTGCCATCGTCGTTACCACGCGTCCCAGCATCGCCATCATATTCTCCATTGCCTGCCGCATGAACCGGCTGGCCGGCGGCCGGTTCCATTTCTGGCCGGTCGCATTCGCCGGCAAGACATGCCAGACTGACACTTTAGCGCGGCAGGCGGGGCATTCAATGGACGCGATGGTCGAACCGCAACGCCCGATAGGCCGCCTGATCGAGCGGCTGCTGCCCAACCCGCTGCTGGCCGTCGCCAGCATGATCCTGTTTGCCGCCGCGGTGGCCGCGATCATCCGTGGCCAGCCCTATTGGGGGCGGGTGCCGCCGCTGGTCTGGGTGCATCTGGCGTCGATCCTGGCCGCCACGGCGCTGACGCCGGTGATGCTGCTGCGCCGCAAGGGCACGACGTCGCACCGCAAGCTCGGCTATGTCTGGGTTGCGGCGATGCTGCTGACGGCGGTGACCAGCCTGTTCTTCAACACCGGCAGGCCCGGCGGCATGGGCGTCTTCACCGGCAATTTTTCGCCGATCCACCTGTTGTCGGTGTTCGTGCTGGCGATGGTGCCGATGATCGTCGTCCGCGCCCGCCGCCATGATCGTGTCGGCCACGAAAGCGCGGTGCGCGGCATGGTCATCGGCGCGCTGCTGATCGCGGGGTTCTTCACCTTTCCGTTCGGGCGCTTGCTGGGAACGTGGCTACTTTAGCGCAACTGTCACTGTAACATTATTGTCATCGTGACGAATTTTGATTGTCATAATTATTGTGTCTACGATTGGTACCGGGAAACCGGCGATGGATAGCGCCTCGTAAGGGTTCCTTTCCATCTATCTCAGCCCTCTACCTGGAAAGGGGGTGATGCAAATGGAGGACAGTGTCCTTCTAATCACGGAGTGCTTGCGCGCATTCCGCGTGATTGCTGAACTGCTCCGAATGTTTCGGAGTAAGCGGCAAAAAAGGGTCCCAGGAGCTAGTGACTCCTGAGACCCCGATTGAAGAATGGCGGCCTCAACACGTCGGGGCCGTTAGTCGGGCCGGGGAAACCCGGCCCGGCACTCTGCGGTCACTTACCGCGACTGCTCCTTTAATTGACCTGGGAAGGAGTTTGCAACCCAAAAACCTCGCCAAGATATCGCAAAGGCAGTCATATTTAACCCTTTCAAAATCCTGCTTGTTTAGGCAAGAGAGGAAACATATAGTGAACAAATGGCGCATCTCGACACCCGTGAAAAGCTGGCGATTCTTGCCGATGCCGCGAAATATGATGCCTCCTGCGCCTCGTCGGGCACCGCCAAGCGATCCTCGGTGGGCGGGAAGGGCATCGGCAGCACCGAAGGCATGGGCATCTGCCACAGCTATGCCCCCGATGGCCGCTGCATCTCGCTGCTGAAGATCCTGCTGACCAACAGCTGCATCTTCGATTGCCATTATTGCATCAATCGCCGGTCGTCGAACGTCCGCCGCGCGCGCTTCACCGTCGATGAGGTCGTGCGGCTGACGCTGGCCTTTTACCGGCGCAATTATATCGAGGGGCTGTTCCTGTCGTCGGGCATCATCGGATCGTCGGACTATACGATGGAACAGCTGGTGCGTGTCGCCCGGACGCTGCGCGAGGTGCATGATTTCCGCGGCTATATCCATCTGAAGACCATTCCCGACGCCGATCCCGAACTGCTGGAACAGGCCGGGCTTTATGCCGATCGCCTGTCGATCAACATCGAACTGCCGACCGAGGCCGGGCTGACGAAACTGGCGCCCGAAAAGAACGGCACCCGCATCCGCGGCGCGATGACGGGCCTGAAGATCGCGATCGACGACAACAAGGATGCGCGCAAACATTATCGATCGGCGCCGAAATTCGCCCCCGCCGGCCAGTCGACCCAGATGATCGTCGGCGCCGATACCGCCGATGACAGCGCGATCATGGGCGCGGCGCAATCGCTGTATGGCCGATTCAACATGCGCCGCGTCTATTACAGCGCCTTTTCGCCGATCCCCGATGCCAGCGCGGTGCTGCCGCTGGTCTCGCCGCCGCTGATCCGCGAGCATCGGCTGTACCAGGCCGACTGGCTGATGCGTTTCTACGGCTTTGGCGTGGCGGAGGTGCAGGATGCGACCGATGACGGCCATCTGCCGCTCGACATCGACCCCAAGACCGCCTGGGCGTTGAAGCATCGCGGGCAATTCCCGGTCGATATCAACCGCGCGCCGCGCGAAATGCTGCTGCGCGTGCCGGGGCTGGGGGTGAAGACGGTCAATGCGATCCTGCGGGTGCGGCGGCAGCGCGCGCTGCGGCTCGATGATGTCGGACGGCTGACGCGCGGTATCGAGAAGCTGCGGCCATGGCTGATCGCTGCCGACTGGCGGCCGGTGGCGCTGGCGGAACGCGGCGATTTGCGCGCGACATTGGTGAAGCCGGCGCGCGCGCAGCTCGAATTGTTCGCGTGAAACGCGATGCCGCCGGGTCGCGTTATTGCCAGCGATGACCAGCATCACTCTCGCCGCGCCCGATGATTTCGGCGGGTTTCGTACTGCCGTCCGTTCGCTGATCGCCGCCGGCACGCCGCCAGCCGCGGTGACCTGGCGCATCGCGGGCGGTGATGGCGATCTGTTCGGCGGCGCTGCCCCGCCCGCCGGCGCCGTGGAACTGCGCGTCCCCAAGGCGTTTCCCGATCTTGCCCGCCGCGTCATCTGCCACAACGACCCCGAGCGGTTCGCGCTGCTCCACGCCATGCTCGTGGCGCTGCAGGACCGCCCGAGGTTGCTCGAGGACAGCGCCGATGCACGCGTTCGCCGGCTCGACGAGATGGCCAAGGCGGTCGGCCGCGACGTTCACAAGATGCGCGCCTTCGTGCGTTTCCGCGAGGTGTCGGATGATCGCGGCGAACGTTTTGCCGCCTGGTTCGAACCCGAACATCATATCGTCCGCTACAACGCCGGCTTTTTCGTGCGGCGCTTCACGACGATGCGCTTTTCGATCCTCACCCCCGATCTGTGCCTGCACTGGGACGGCGAGACGACGTCGTTCACGCCGGGCGTGACCAGGGCCGATGCGCCCGATGGCGACCCGATCGAGGCGACCTGGCAGACCTATTATGCCAATATCTTCAACCCGGCGCGGCTCAAGATCGACGCGATGACCAGCGAGATGCCGAAGAAATACTGGAAGAACCTGCCCGAGGCGGCGCTGATCCCCGATCTGATCGCCGGCGCGGGCGCGCGGGTGCAGACGATGCTCGATGCCGGTGCCGAGCGCCCGCCGGCGACGACGCTCGACGGGTTGCGGGCAGAGGCGAGCGCATGCCAGCGCTGCCCGCTGTGGCAACCGGCGACGCAGACGGTGTTCGGCGAAGGCCCGGCCGACGCCGAAGTGATGTTCGTCGGCGAACAGCCGGGCGACCAGGAAGATCTCGCCGGGCGGCCGTTCGTAGGCCCCGCCGGGCAGGTGTTCGATGCGGCGCTGGCAGAGGCGGGCATCGACCGGCGCCGCGCCTATGTCACCAACGCCGTCAAGCATTTCAAGTTCGAGCCGCGGGGCAAGCGGCGCATCCACGCGAAACCCGATACCGGCGAAATCACCGCCTGCCGCTGGTGGCTCGATGCCGAGCGCGCCGCGCTGAAGCCGCGGATCATCGTGGCGCTGGGGGCGACGGCGGCGCGTGGGCTGACCGGCAAGGCGGTGACGATTTCAAAGGTGCGCGGGCAACCGCTGCGCCAGCCCGATGGGTCGGAGCTGTGGATCACCGTCCACCCGAGCTACCTGTTGCGGATCGAGGACCCGGCGCTTGCTGCCGCCGAGCGCGCGCGTTTTGTCGACGATCTGAAGATGGTCGCGGCGCGTCTGAGTTAGGCGACCGGCGGCGGTATACCGCCGGTCGCGAAACGCCTCAGGCGGCGACTTGCACCAACGTGCGGCGGCGCATCGCGCCACCGACAAGGCCGAAACCCGCGATCAGCATCGCCCAGCTCGCTGGTTCGGGCACCGCGCCGGCGGTCAGCCCGGTCAGGCCCTCGACCCCGACGCCGCCGATGAAGCTGCCGGCGCCGGTCGCCAGGTTGACGCTGTAGAAATTGTCGCCGATCGAGAAAAACGCGTTGCTGGTCAGCCCCGAGATATCGAAGGCAACGCGATCGCCGACGCTGAATGAAAAGCCCAGCGGGCCGACGCCGACATATGTGCCGGCATTGGCGTTGGTCGAACGGAGCAGGCTGTCGGTGGCCGCATCGAGGCCATAGAGCGTCGTCGTCAGCACGCCGGCGCGATTATTGGCATAGGCCGACGCAACGATGTCGACGGTGCCGCTGCCGTTGAGCGTGATCGGCGTGTCGGTGATCGTCGCGCCATTGGCCGGATTGATGCGCAGATTCTGGTTGGTGTTGCTGATCAGGCGCAGCCGGTCGGGCACCGGGTTGAAATCGATGCCGAAGCTGCTGCCGGCGGGCTGCGGCGCGATGCTGCCGACGCTGGTCGCGGCATAGGTGCCGCCGGCGGCGAGCGTCAGAGCATAAAGATTGCCGCTGGTGCCGACGCTGTACAGCGTGCCCGTCGCCGGGCGCAGGTCGAGCCCGACGAGCGTGTCGCCATTGGCGACGCCGGTGATCGTCCGGCTCGAGGTGATGACGCCGGGCGCGGTGGAATCGAAAGTGACGATGCTGCCGCTGGCGAGGCCGAAGATGCGTTCGGCAGAGGCCTGCGAGGCGGGCAGCGCGATGGCAAGGGCGGCACCGGCAGGTTTCAGTATCATAGTACGCGACAAGTGACTGGAAATCATGGCTGCGATCCTTTCGGCTGGGATTGGTCCCCCCGATCGCGAGCTACGCAGCGCCGATGCCGAATGACGCAATGTTCATGAAGATTTGTTCATCAGCCTTGTGTGGCGGGATGACGCATGTCTGCAGGTCGTGAATGCACAAACGCCTTACCCCGGCCCGGCCCGCCCGCGCTTGCTCACCCGTGCCAAGGCTCTCCGGGCCATGCCGGGGCCTGACATTCATGCGTTCACGACCTAGTGCGCCAGCCCCAGCGCCCGTGCCGCCAGCACCGCCTGCGTGCGGTTCTGCACGTCGAGCTTGCGCATGATCGCGGTCATGTGCGCCTTAACCGTGGCCTCGCTGATGCCGAGGTCATGGGCGATCTGCTTGTTGAGCCGGCCGGCGAGCACCCCGAGCAGCACGCGCAGCTGCGTCGGCGTCAGCGCCGCGACATGGCCGGCGACAGCGTCGAGATCGGCGTCGATCGGCGCCGCGATGCGGGTGCCGGCGAGGGCTGCGGCGATCGCTGCCTCGATGGTGGCGAGATCCTGGTCCTTGCCGATAAAGCCGACCGCGCCGAAACGCTGCACCGCTGCTGCCGATTGCGCCGCCTCCGCGCTCGACACGACGAGGATCGGCACCCCCGGCAGCTCGGCATGGAGCAGCGCGACGCCCGAATAGCCTTCGGCGCCGGGCATGCGCAGGTCGAGCAGCACCAGGTCGAAGCCCCCGCCGCGGCCGGCGTCGAGCGCCATCGCCAGCGTGCCGGCCTCGACGATCTCGGCATAGGGGCGCACCCGCCGCGCCGCGACCACCATCGCGGCGCGGAACATCGGATGGTCGTCGGCGACCAATATGCGCGTCACGTCCCGCCGGGCATCGTTGGCCCTCCCCAGATTTGGGGGCGAGCCTATGCCGCAAGGCTCCGCGTGTCGACCAGCACGGCAACGACCGACGGATCGGCGAGGGTCGAGATGTCGCCAAGGTTGTCGACCTCGTTCTCGGCGATCTTGCGCAGGATGCGCCGCATGATCTTGCCGCTGCGCGTCTTGGGCAGGCCGGGGGCGAACTGGATGACATCGGGCGTCGCGATCGGCCCGATCTCGTGGCGCACCCATTTGACCAGCTCGGCGCGCAGCGCCTCGTCGGCGGTCGCATTGGCGTTCAGGGTCACATAGGCATAGATACCCTGGCCCTTGATCGGGTGCGGGCAGCCGACAACCGCGGCCTCGGCGACCTTGGGATGGGCAACGAGCGCGCTTTCGACTTCGGCGGTGCCCATGCGATGGCCCGACACGTTGATGACATCGTCGACGCGGCCGGTGATCCAGTAATAGCCGTCGTCATCGCGGCGGCAGCCGTCGCCGGTGAAATAGCGCCCCGGATAGGTGGTGAAATAGGTCTGGAAAAAGCGCGCGTGATCGTTCCACACGGTGCGCATCTGCCCCGGCCAGCTGCGCTGGATGCACAGATTGCCATCGGCGGCGCCGGTGAGCACCTGGCCCTCGGCATCGACGAGCACCGGATCGATCCCGAACATCGGCATTGCCGCCGAACCCGGCTTCAGCGCCGTCGCGCCGGGCAGGGGCGACATCAGGGTCGCGCCGGTTTCGGTCTGCCAATAGGTATCGACGATCGGGCAGCGCTGGTCGCCGACGACGCGGTGATACCAGTCCCAGGCCTCGGGATTGATCGGTTCACCGACCGATCCGAGCAGCCGCAGCGATTGCCGCGACGACCGCGCCACCCATTCGTCGCCCTCACGCATCAGCGCGCGCAACGCCGTCGGCGCGGTGTAGAAGATATTGACTCCCCAGCGGTCGCAAATGTCCCAGAATCGCCCGAAATCGGGGTAATTGGGCACGCCTTCGAACATCAAGGTCGTCGCGCCATTCGCCAAGGGCCCATAGACGACATAGCTGTGACCGGTGACCCAGCCGATGTCGGCGGTGCACCAGAACACCTCGCCGGGGCGATAGTCGAAGACATATTTGTGCGTCATCGCCGCCCAGACGAGGTAGCCGCCGGTGGTGTGGACGACGCCCTTGGGCTTGCCGGTCGACCCTGATGTGTAGAGCAGGAACAGCGGGTCCTCGGCGCCCATTGCCTCGGGCGCGCAGACGGCGGAAACGCTGTCGCGCGCCACATCGTACCAGATATCGCGGCCGGGCTGCATCGCCACCGGATTGCCGGTGCGGCGCACGACGATGACCCGCTCGACCGACGGGCAATGGCCCAGCGCCGCATCGACATTGGCCTTCAGCGGAATCGTCTTGCCGCAGCGCATCCCCTCGTCGGCGGTGATCACCAGCGTCGAATCGCAATCCTGGATGCGCCCCGCCAGCGCCTCGGGCGAAAAGCCGCCGAAGACGATCGAATGGATGGCGCCGATCCGCGTGCAGGCGAGCATCGCCATCGCCGCCTCGGGGATCATCGGCAGGTACAGCGTGACGCGGTCGCCCTTAGTCACCCCTTGTGCCTTCAGGATATTGGCAAAGCGGCACACCTCGGCGTGGAGCTCGCGATAGGTGATGGTCCGCGTGTCGGCGGGGTCGTCGCCTTCCCACAGGATCGCCGGGGTGTCGCCGCGTTCCGCCAGATGCCGATCGAGGCAATTGACCGAGACGTTGAGCCGGCCGTCGCCGAACCAGCGCACGCCGAAACCGGCCTCCGCAAAGCTCGAGTCATCGACGGTGGTGAACGGCACCATCCAGTCGACGATCTGCGCCTCGCGCCGCCAGAAGCCATCGGGGTCGGCGAGCGATTGTGCGTGCATCGCCGCGTATGCTTCTGCATCGACATGGGCGCGCGCCGCCCATTCGGCCGGCACGGGATAAAGATTCTGGCGCATCGGTCCGCTCCCAAGGCTGTTTTTTGTTGCGCGGCAATCTGCCCGCATGGTGGCGCCTTGCCATCCCCGACCATCGTCTAACCCCTTATTAGACCAAGGTCGGCCTAGCGGCAGACACCCCCCGGCCCGATGATCCGGCCACCGCAAGGACCCGCAGCAAGCGGGCCATGACGAGGGGAGAATCAATGGCCGCCACGGCATCACGAGTGATCGCAGCGTTGTGCCTGACGACGGCGCTGGCCGCGCCGGCGCTGGCGCAGACACCGCGCGAGGCGGCGCTGGAGGCCCGGCTGGCACAGCTCGAGGCGGCGGTGGCGCAGCTGCGCGGTGAACTGGTGGCGGCAAAAGCAGCGCCGGCTCCCATCGCTGCCGCACCGACCCTGCCGCCCGAAACCGAAAAGCGCCTTGCCGCCCTGGAAACGGCCCCGAAACCTGTGGCGCCTGCCGACGGCTTCAAGGTCGGCAGCACCACCGTCAAGATCGGCGGCTATGTCCGCATCAACGTCGCCGCCACGCGTTACAACGACGGCGAGGTTGCGGTCGGCGGGCTGGGCAAGGAATTCTACCTGCCGCAGCAGATCCCGGTCGGCGGCGGCTTTTCGAGCCAGGATTTCCTCGTCCAGGCGCGGCAGACGCGGTTCGTGCTGACCACCGCGACGCCGGTCGGCGACGACCTGCTGAAAAGCCATGTCGAATTCGATTTTGCGCTGTCGACCGCCCCGGCTGGCGCC
>JBBQKM010000079.1:0-9888 GCA_038326915.1 Sphingomonadales bacterium | reverse complement strand
CCCGGTGACCGGATATTGTTCGAAGAAACCGGCGTGCCGATCGTCATCCTGCGGGGGCGTGATGGCGTGGCGCGCGCCTTTCTCAACATGTGCACGCATCGCGGGGCGAAACTCGCCACCGATTGCACGCCCTCGATGCGCCTGACCTGCCCGTTCCATGCCTGGACCTTCGATCTTGCCGGCGCGCTTATCGCCATGCCCGGCGCGCGTGGGTTCGAGGGGCACGACAAGGCCGATCTCGGCCTTGTTCCGGTGCCATGCGCCGAATGGCATGGGCTGATCTTCGTCCAGCCGCGCGCCGGCGCGACGCCAGTGGCGATCGCGGATCATCTCGAAAACTTTGCACCCGAACTGGCGCAGCTCGAACTCGGCCGCGCCGAACCCGTCAAGGCCGGCGAGATGCGCGCGAAATCCAACTGGAAATTCGCGCTCGATACCTATGGCGAGGGCTATCATTTCGCCACGCTGCACGCCTCCACGATCGGCCAGACGCATTTCAACGACATGTGCGTCTATGATCGCTTTGGGCCCCATCACCGCGTTTCATTCCCCGACAAGGGTGCGCTGGCGCTGGCGGCGCTGCCCGAATCCGAATGGCCCGAGGTCGATTACGGCGGGGTGCATTATCTGTTTCCCAACACCGTGCTGTTCATCGGCTCGATCGAGCCGGGCAAGGGCTTTACCCAGATTTTCCGGCTGTTTCCCGGCGCCAGCCCGGGGGAAATGGTGACGAAATTCGCCGTCTATGCGCCAACTGGCGTGCAATCGGACCAGCACCGCGCCGAATGCGAATTCGCCTTCGATGCTACCGCCCAGGTCGTGTCGACCGAGGATTATGTCATCGCCGCGAATGGCTGGGCCAATATGGCGGCGGCTGACCCCGATACGCCGATCCTCTTTGGCGCCAATGAAATCGCTCTGCCCAATGTCCACCGCGCGATTGCCGACCGCATCGGCCTGCCGCTCGATTGACACGTTACAGCGCAGTGACAGCATCGTGGCGAAGGATATTAAGGTTCGCGCCGTAGCCTTGGTATCGAAGTCGAATACCGGGGGCATGCGGGTTCATGGGTGCTTTGCGTATGATCCTGGCGATGGCGGTGTTTTCCGCGCATGCCGGCGATCTGTTCGGGCTGCACTGGATCAGCGCCCGGCATTGCTTCTTTGCGCTGTCGGGCTTTTTCATCCAGATGCTGCTCAGCCGCCCGCCGGCACCCGGCGGCGCACGCGATTTCTGGGTGGGGCGGTTTCTGCGGCTTTATCCGCTCTATGCGCTGGTACTCGCCTTCTTCCTCGCCGCCGTTGTTGGTCGCTGGCTGGCGGACGGCACGCTGATCGGCGCAGCCGGCCGGCTGGCGAATTCCGGCATGCCCTCGGCCTATGCCGTGCTGACCGGCGTTGCCAGCCTGACCATGTTCGGTCTCAACATCCCGTCGAGCAGCCATATTCCCAGCGGGCCTTTATGGGCATTGGGCGCGGAAATGAGCTTTTACCTCGTCGCGCCGTGGCTGCTGCGGCAATCGACACTGCTGCTGTGGGCGGTGCTGGTCTGCGGGCTGTCGCTGATGCTGACCCGCTATGGCAATCATCTGCCGATCGGCACCGGCATCAGCTTTTTTGTCGTCGGCGCGCTGTCGTGGCGGGGCCGCGCCTGGCTGGGGCGAGGGTTCGAACGCCTGCCGCGTTTCGCATGGCCGCTTGTGGTGGTGGCCATGCTGTACCTGGCATCGCACGGCATTGGCGGCACTGCGACCGGCCGGGCCTGGACGCAGGCGCTGATCGCGCAAGGCTTTGCCGATCCGTTCACCGTCGGCATGCTGGTCAACCCGGTGATTGTCGCGCTGCTGATGCCGGGGTTGCTGGTGATGACGCGCGGCAACAGCATTGACCGGCTCGTCGGCGATCTCGCCTATCCGCTGTATCTGGTGCACGGCTTCATTGTCGAGGCGACGCAGGCGCGCTTCGGGACCGGGCCTGCGGTGACGATGTGGACGTTCGGCGCCTGCGTGGCGCTGGCTGCGCTGTTGCTGGCGGTCGACCGGCATGTGTTCGAACCTCGCCGCAACGGCTGGCACGCGGTCGCGCTGGCGCGCTGGCAGCGGCTGCGACTGACGGCGATGGCACCCCCGCCGGTTGCCGGTTAGGGGCGCCATCGGATCGCGAACGCCGCCGCGCCGCCAGACGCAAAAAAGGCCGCTGCGCCGGAGGCACAGCGGCCAATCTTGCGGGCGAAAAACCGCTAAAGCTTGCCGGTCAATTCCGGCACGATGGTGAACAGGTCACCAACGAGGCCGACATCGGCGACCTGGAAGATCGGGGCTTCCTCGTCCTTGTTGATGGCGACGATGATCTTGCTGTCCTTCATGCCCGCCAGATGCTGGATGGCGCCGGAAATGCCGACCGCGACATAGAGTTCGGGGGCGACGATCTTGCCGGTCTGGCCGACCTGATAGTCGTTGGGGGCATAGCCGGCATCGACGGCGGCGCGGCTGGCACCGACCGCGGCGCCCAGCTTGTCGGCGAGCGGATCGATGAATTCGTGGAACTTCTCGCTCGATCCCAGCGCGCGGCCACCCGATACGATGATCTTGGCGGCGGTCAGCTCGGGCCGGGCCGATTTGGTCAGTTCGGCGCCTTCAAAGGCCGAAATCCCGGCATCGCCGGCGCCGCTCGCGGTCTCGATGCTCGCCGAACCGCCGCTGGTCGCGGCCTTAGCGAACGCCGTGCCGCGCACCGTGATGACCTTTTTGGCATCCGACGACTTGACCGTGGCGATGGCGTTGCCGGCATAGATCGGCCGGGTGAACGTGTCCGGCCCTTCGACCGACAGGATTTCCGAAATCTGCGCCACATCGAGCGCGGCCGCCACGCGCGGCGCGATATTCTTGCCGCGCGTCGTCGCCGGGGCGACAAAGGCATCGTAACCGGCCATCAGCGCGGTCACCAGCGGCGCGACATTTTCGGCCAGTGCATTTTCATAGGCCGCATCATCGGCGAGCAGCACCTTGGCGACACCGACGACCTTGGCGGCGGCATCGGCAACGGCCTGCGCGCCCTTGCCGGCGACGAGGATATGGACGTCACCGCCCAATTGCCCGGCGGCGGTGACAGCGGCGAGGGTCGCGTCCTTCAGGATCGCATTGTCATGTTCGGCGAGGACAAGAACGCTCATGCCACGGCTCCCATCGTCTTGAGTTTCTCGACCAGTTCATCGACGGTCTTGACCTTGATGCCGGCCGACCGCTTGGCGGGCTCGACAACCTTGGTGACGGTCAGCCGCGGCGTCACGTCGACACCATAGTCGGCGGGCGTCTTCTGCGCGATCGGCTTGGACTTGGCCTTCATGATGTTGGGCAGCGACGCATAGCGCGGCTCGTTGAGGCGCAGGTCGGTCGTCACGATCGCCGGCAGCTTCAGCCCCACGGTTTCGGCACCGCCATCGACTTCGCGCGCGACATGGACGGTTTCGCCATCGACGGTCACCTTCGACGCGAACGTGCCCTGCGGCCAGCCGAGCAGCCCGGCGAGCATCTGGCCGGTCTGGTTGGCATCGTCATCGATCGCCTGCTTGCCGAGGATGATCAGCCCGGGGGCTTCTTCCTTGGCGATCGCGGCCAGGATCTTGGCGACGGCGAGCGATTCGGTGGTGACATCGGTGGTGACGAGGATGCCGCGGTCGGCGCCCATCGCCAGCGCGGTGCGCAGCGTTTCGGTCGACTGGGTGACGCCGATCGACACGACGATGATCTCGGTCGCCACGCCCTTTTCGCGCAGGCGGATGGCTTCCTCGACGGCGATTTCGTCGAACGGATTCATGCTCATCTTGACGTTGGCGAGTTCAACGCCGGTCTGGTCGGATTTGACCCGGACCTTGACGTTGTAATCGACGACCCGCTTGACGGGCACGAGGACCTTCATGTGCGTCACTTCCCAAGGCTGTTTGTAACCCGAACGCCTTGCAACGTGGGGGCGCGCCAGTCAACCTCGAGGGGTGCCGCAGGGCGCGTAGAGATCAGGTTGAAGCAGGGCCTCCGGCGGTTGGGGCCGCAGGCCCCAAACCCCATTTCGATGGAATTTGCCGTGACCGCCCTCCAGCCATCCCTTCGTTCAGGAAATGGGGTCTGGGGCCCACGGCGCCAGCCGCCGGAGGCTCTTTAACCTTTCGACCCTAAGGCTGCATCCGCCCATCATCGCGCTGCCACAGGTGCAGGCTGAAGCGTGCCGCCGCGTCGGTCCAGTCGGTGACCGGCACCCAGCCGCTGGCGCGCGCCATCAGCCGGGCTTCGGGCAGGGTCCATTTGTAACTGTTCTCGGTGTGGATATGTTCACCGGCGGCGAGGCTGAACGTCGCGCCCGCCGCGCTGAACTGCGTGTCGCGCAGCGCGACAAGATGCATCTCGATGCGGCCGAGCACGGCGTTCCAGACGGCACGATGGGCGAAATCTTCCACGCGGACATCGCCGCCAAGTTCGCGGTTGATCCGATGCAGCAGGTTGAGGTTGAAATCCGCGGTGACGCGCTGGGCATCGTCATACGCCGCCTCCAGTGCTTCGCGGGTCTTGCCGGGGCCGGGGGCGAGATCAACGCCGATGACCAGCCAGCTGCCGGCGCCCAGCGTCGTTGCAAAGCCGCGCAGCAGGTCGATCGCGGCCTGGGGCGCCAGGTTGCCGATCGTCGAGCCGGGGAAAAAGCCCAGCTTGGGCAGGCCTGCGATGCTGGCGGGCAGCTTGAACGGCGCGGTGAAATCGGCGGCGACCGGCAGCACCGGCAGGCCGGGGAAATCCGCCGCCAGCGCCGCCGCCGAATGCTGCAGGAATTCCGCCGAGATATCGACGGGCACATAGGCAGCCGGCGCGATGGCGCGCAGCAGCAGCGGGGTCTTGGCCGAACTGCCCGATCCGAACTCGATGACGGCACGCCCCGTGCCGATCGCGGCGCCGATATCGCTGGCGTGCGCGGTCAATATGCCGATCTCGGTGCGCGTCGGATAATATTCGGGCAGCTCGGTGATCGCTTCGAACAGCTCCGATCCGGCGCGATCGTAGAAAAACCGCGCCGGAATCACCTTTTGCGGCTGCGCCAGCCCGGTGCGCACCGCATCGGCGAATTCCTGGGCGTCGTTATGGACAAGCAGCGGCTGGGCCATGGTCAGATGTCCTTTGCCAGGCGCAGCCCGGTGAATTGCCAGCGCATGTGCGGATAGAAGAAATTGCGCACCGATCGCCGCGAACTGCCGCGCGGTGTGGCGCAGCTGGCGCCCTTCAGCACCATCTGGCCGTTCATGAACTTGCCATTGTATTCGCCGACAGCGCCCTCGGCGGCGCGAAAGCCGGGGTAGGGCAGGAACGCCGACGCCGTCCATTGCCAGCAATCGCCGAACAGCCCGGCGCTGCCGGCCGGATGCACGGGGCCGGCGCGATCGAGCTGGTTGCCGCCGTTGGGGTCATGGGGCGCGGCCGCGACCTCCCATTCCGCCTCGGTCGGCAGCCGCGCCCCGGCCCAAGTGGCAAAGGCATCGGCCTCGTAGAAGCTGACATGGGTCACCGGGGCTGCAGCATCGACCGGCCGCCGGCCCGAAAGGGTAAAGCTGGTCCAGCCGGTATCGCCCTGCTGCCAGTGCAGCGGCGCGGCGATGCCCTCGCGCTGCACCCAGCCCCAGCCGTCGGACAGCCACAGCGCCGGCCGCGCATAGCCGCCATCGGCAATGAACGCCGCCCAATCGGCGTTGCTGACCAGCCGGTCGGCGAGCACGAACGGCCGCAGCAGCACATCGTGCGCCGGGCCCTCGCAATCAAAGGCAAAGCCCGGCCCGGCATGGCCGATGCGGTGGATGCCGCCATCGTGGCGCGTCCAGCCGTCGCGCGCTGCCGGCGCCGGGGTGAGCGCGGGCGGAAACAGCGCCGGTTCGATCGGATTGGCGGCAAGCAGGTCAAGGATGTCGGTGACCAGCAGCTCCTGGTGCTGTTGTTCATGGTTGCGCCCCAGTTCGATCAGCGCCAGCCGGTCGCCATCCAGGCCGTCCCAGTGCCGGTCCAGCGCCGCATCGACATGGCTGCGATAGGCGAGCACATCTTCAAGGCTCGGCCGCGTGATCAGCCCGCGCCGGTGGCGGGCATGGCGCGCGCCGACCGCCTCGTAATAGCTGTTGAACAGATAGTTGAAGCGATCGTCGAACACCCGGTAACCCGGCAAGCCGGCGAGCACGAAGGTTTCGAAAAACCAGGTCGTGTGCGCGAGATGCCATTTCGCCGGTGATGCATCGGGCATCGACTGGGCGCTGGCATCGGCATCGGACAAGGGCGCCGCCAGCGCCACCGACAGGGCGCGCGTGGCGCGAAAATCTGCGGGCAGTACCACGGCTGCCCGCGTCGTCGCGAGGATCGTCATCGCCGGTCTCCCATCCCCATGGCCGGCGCCGCCTTAGCGGTTCGCGCCGGGCACCCAAAGCACGTCGCCGGTGGCGGCATTTTCCACCCGGCTGAGGACAAACAGATAATCCGACAAACGGTTCAGATATTGCAGCGCCGGGCGGCAAAGTGCCTCACCCGCCGCGACCGCCGCCACCGCGTCGCGTTCGGCGCGGCGGGCGATGGTACGCGCCAGGTGCAGCGCCGTGGCGGCGGCGGTGCCGGCCGGCAGGATGAAGCTGGTCAACGGTGCCAGCTGTTCATTGGCGGCATCGATCTGCGCCTCCAGCCAATCGACCTGCGCCGCCACGATGCGCAGCGCGCCGTCGATGCCATCGGGCGTGGCGAGATCGGCGCCGAGATCGAACAGGTCGTTCTGGATGCGCCCGAGCGCCATCGCGGTGGCCGGTGACGCGTGCAGCCGCGCCATGCCGATCGCGGCATTGGCCTCATCGACGCTGCCGACAACCTGCAGCCGCGGATCGGCCTTTGACCGGCGCGTGCCATCGACCAGCCCGGTGGTGCCATCATCGCCGGTGCGCGTGTAGATGCGGTTGAGCTTGACCATGGCCTCAGCCCTGGCGGTTGATCAGGAACAGGATGACGACAAAGATGATCGCCAGCGCCTGGAAGGCGACGCGATAGCTCATCATCTTGTTCGATTGCTTGCCGGTGATATCCTTGCCGCGCGCCATGATGATGATGCCGCGCGCCAGCACGCCAAGCGTCGCCAGCGCGGCGACCACCATGAAGATAATGAGCATCGCCTGCATGGGTTGGGTCCTTTGTCGCCAGACTTTGCGCCGGCGCGAAAGCGCGTGCAAGCGCTGCCTAGTCTGGCAGATGGGGGTGCGCGCTCGCTTCGCCAACCCGCCATGGCGTCGCAGGCGCATCCCCGAGCAGCGCCGCCCGCACTGCCGCCGGGTCGACGCCCGCCGCGCGCAGCGCCGCCAGCGTCGGCGCGCCGTCGCGCTTGGCCAGCCGGCGGCCATCGGCATCGGTGAGCAGGCGGTGGTGGTGGTAGCCAGGCTCGGGCAGGCCGAGCAGCGCCTGCAGCAGCCGCTGGACATGGGTGGCGCTGAACAGATCGGCGCCGCGCACGACCTCGGTAACGCCCTGCGCCGCATCGTCGATAACGACGGCGAGGTGATAGCTGACGCCGATCTGCTTGCGCGCGACAACGATGTCGCCGCCCGTTTCGGGGATCGCTTGCACCGGCCCCGCCGCGCTGTCGTGCCAGGTCAGCGCGCCGGTGGTGGCGAGCGCCGCGGCGACATCGAGCCGCCAGGCAAAGGCTTCATTGTCCATGCGGCGGCGGCGCGTCGCCTCGGGCAGGCGGCGGCAGGTGCCGGGGTAGACGGGACCATCCGCGCCGGGTGCCGGGCCATGCGGTGCGCTGGCGGCGGCGGCGATGTCGGCGCGGCTGCAGAAACAGGGGTATTCGAGGCCCATGGCGCGCAGTTTCAAGATCGCATCGGCATAGATGGCACCGCGTTCGGACTGGCGCAGCACCGCGCCGTCCCAGTCGAGGCCGAGCCATTGCAGGTCCTCGCGTGCCGCAGCGTCGTGTTCTGGGCGGCAGCGGCTGGTGTCGATGTCCTCGATGCGGAGCAGGAATTTGCCGGCCTGGGCGCGGGCGCGGGTCCAGCCGGTGAGGGCGGAATAGGCGTTGCCGAGATGCAGGCGCCCGGTGGGGGAGGGCGCGAAGCGGGTGACGTACATCGGTCTAGCTTAAGGAAAGGAAGAAGCGCGGGCAAAGCCGGAGAAAGGCAGGAGCTCGGGCAAAGCCCGAGCCGTCGGACGGGTTCGGCGCGCTTCGCCCGCGCCGCCCCGCCGGCCGTGCTTGCGCGAGTCGGCGTGCAGCTTCGCTGCTCGCTGCCGCGCTGCGCAACTAAATCCGGTATTGTCATTTGCCTGACACACGAACTGTTGTATTAACCCCGCAACCACGGATCGGCCGCCCGCAAGCGGCCTTGGGTGCGAAAGCATCTGTGCGACAGGGCCAGTGGTTGCGGACGGCCATCCCCGGCAACGAGGGAGCGGGCGCGCGCATGTATCATCCCAATGTCCTGTCGCCACCGGATGCGTGCCCGGCGCTCGTCCTCAACGCCGATTATACCCCCTTGTCATACTATCCGCTGTCGCTGTGGCCGTGGCAGACGGCGATCAAGGCCGCCTTCCTCGAACGCGTCGACATCATCGCCGAATATGACCGGGTGATCCGCTCGCCGCGCTTCGAAATGAAGATTCCCAGCGTCATCGCGCTGCGCCAATATGTGCGGCCCGCCACGCACCCGGCCTTCACCCGCTTCAACCTGTTCCTGCGCGACCGCTTCGCCTGCCAATATTGCGGGGCGCCGAGCGACCTGACCTTCGATCACGTTGTGCCGCGCGCCTATGGCGGCCGCACCACCTGGGAAAATGTCACCACCGCCTGCGCGCCATGCAACCTCAAGAAAGGTGGCCGCACCCCGGCAGAGGCGCATATGGCGCTGCGCCAGCGGCCGTTTCAGCCCGCCACCTTCCAGTTGCAGGAGAACGGCCGGGCGTTCCCGCCGCACTATCTCCACGATACCTGGCGGGACTATCTCTACTGGGATACCGAACTGGTTGCCTGAAGCACTACGGTCAGGCCCTCCGGGGCCGGATCGGGCAGTGTTGCCAGCCGCACCGCATCACGGCGGGCGCGGTCGACGATCGCATCGGGCACCGCGCCTTCGACCACCAACGTGTCACACCGCCCAAGCGCGGCGAGCTGGTTGAGCGTCAGCTCGCCCGGATCGGCGCTGCCGACGCGGATGATGCGTACCTCGTCGATGGCATCCGATGCCCCGGCAATGGCAGCGGCGACCGCCGCCCCGGCATCGGCAAGGGGCCGCAGCGGATCGAGCGGGGCGCCTTCGGCCAGCGCGCGTTCCCATAGCCGGCGGCGGTCCGCCACCCCGGGGTGGGCGGTGCTGGCGGCACCGCGAGCCGCGCCGATCGCGCGCGCCAGCGGCCCCAGCGAGGCGGGCAGCAGCGCCTCCAGCCGGCCGCGCAACGCCCGCGACAGGCTGGCGGTGGCGCCACCGGTGGAGATGGCGATCACGACGGGTGACCGGTCGATGATCGCGCCCATCAGGAAATCCGAAAGCGCCGGCCGGTCGACGACATTGACCAGCAGGCCGCGCGCGCGCAGCCGGGCCGCCGTCGCCTGCGCCACGGCGGCGTCATCGATCGCGACAAACGCCAGCACCGGCGCAGTCGCGTCTTCACCGGCGATGATGCCGCCCGCCGCCGTCACCAGTCGCGCTTTTGCCGCCGCGGCCTCGCCATCGCCGATGACGATGACCTCGCGGCCGGAAAGGGTGAGGAAAAGCGGCAGGGCATCCATGCCCGCCGCGATGCCCGTTCAGGCGGCGCGGGGCAAGCGCCCGGCGACCAGTGCGGCGAGCCGGCGCACATCTGCGACATAGGTGGCTTCGTCGAGCCCCGCGTGTTT